>DATHBQ010000297.1:0-1751 GCA_035296105.1 Propionibacteriaceae bacterium
TGGAACTCGGCCGGCCTGGCTCGGAGCTGGGAGAACATCGCGATCCTTCGGAATTTGGTTTGGTGTCCTGGCATGAAAAAACCTCCGGTCCAAGGGACAGGAGGTCAGCGCGCCGAAGCAGACTTCAGCGCGCTAGTCAATAATCACCGCCAGGTACGACATGAGGACAGTGTGGCCCAGATTCCGCGATTTGGCCAGCCCGAGCCCCCTCAGGCCGGTGCTGCCGGTTCAGGTCCCGTGGTCGTGGTGGGGCCGTCGCTCCTCGATCGCGTCGGTGTCGTCGGGCGAACCGCCCTGCTCGCTGATCCGTTGGCGGGCCTGCTTCTTCCGGAGCTTCTCCCGCTCCTCCTCGATCGCCGACTCCCGCCCGAACACCAGTCGCGACAGGTAGCCACCGGTGCCCAGGATCACGAAGATCGGCCACGGGAAGATGAGGTTCCCGGTGCTGACCATGCTCCAGACCCAGATCGTCAGGCAGATCAGCGACGGCACCAGCATGCCGGCGAGGGCCTGACGGCGGCGCTCGCGGTAGCGCACCAGGGCCAGCCGCTCGATCTCCTCGGCGCCCGCCCGGGCCAGCGCGGATCGCGATGCCACCTCCTGGCTCGGCATCAGATCGGTCACGATCGGCAGCAGATCACCCAGCAACCGGGATCCCTGCACCTGGCTCAGCCGGTCGTCCATCTCCTCGCGGGTCAGCCGGCCGTCGGCATACGCCTCGCTGATCGCGCCGACCACCAGATCGCGATCGCGGTCGGCGGCGCGCAGTCCCTGGTTGTCCGGCTGCCGCGGGTCGCGGGCGAAGGATGACCAGAACTGCCCCGCGTCCTGGCTGCCCGGGTCCATGCCGCTGAGTCTAGCCAGCGGAAGGATCGCCCGGCGGTCGCGACCTGAGCCGGTCGAAGGGCCCGGGCCCCTGGGCTTCGACAGGCTCAGCCGGTATCGGTCAGAGGACCCGGCGCAGCCAGCCGTGGGTGTCCGCGGCCCGGCCGTACTGGATGTCCAGCAGGTTCTTGCGTAGGGCCGCCGTGGTCTCCCCCGTCTCGCCGCCGCCGATCACGTAGGTCCCGTCCTCGTCCTTGAGCAGCCCGATCGGGGTGATCACCGCGGCGGTGCCGCAGGCGAACAGCTCCGCCACCTGCCCCGACGCGATGCCGTCGACCAGCTCGGCGATGGCGATCTTGCGCTCGACCGGGGTCAGCCCGAACTCCGAGGCCAGGGTCAGGATCGACTCCCGGGTGACGCCCTCCAGGATGGAGCCGGTGAGCTCCGGGGTCAGCAGCTCGTGGTCCGCGGTCACCACGTAGACGTTCATCCCGCCCAGCTCCTCCAGCCAGGCGTGCTCGGCCGCGTCGGCGAACATCACCTGGTCGCAGCCGTTGGCCGCCGCCTCCTGCTGGGCGACCAGGCTGGCCGCGTAGTTGCCGCCGCACTTGGCCGACCCGGTGCCACCCGGTGCGGCCCGGGTGTACTGCCGGGAGATCCAGATGCTCACCGGACGCACGCCGGAGGCGAAGTACGCGCCGGCCGGGCTGGCGATGCAGCAGTAGGTGACCCGCTGGGCGGCCCGGACACCGAGGAAGGCCTCCGAGGCGAACATGAAGGGCCGCAAGTAGAGGCTCTGCTCCGCCGCGCTGGGCACCCAGGCGGCGTCGGCGGCGATCAGGGCGTCCAGGCTGGCCAGGAGGTCCGCCGCCGGCAGCTCGGGCAGGGCGAGCCGGTCGGCCGAGCGAGCCATCCGCGCCGCGTTC
>DATHBQ010000298.1:0-12331 GCA_035296105.1 Propionibacteriaceae bacterium
CCAGTTGAACGCCGGATTGTTGATCAGCAGGTTGAGGAACATGGCGGCGAGCACGGCGAGCACCGCGATGGCCACCCATCGGCCGGGATGCGGGACCGGCTTCGCCCGGATCAGCCCCGGGCGGTCATCGCTGACCCACGCCGGGGCTGACACGGTGCTGGTCATGGGTTGACAGCGAAGTCGTCGATTGCGCCCTGCTCGACCCCCCACTTCGTCAAGGCGGCCTCGTACGCCCCGTCGGCCTCGATCTGCTTCAGGGCCTCGACGATCGCCTCGGCGAACTCCGTCTCGGCCTTCGGCAGCACGTAGCCGTACGGTGCGGCCTCGTAGATCTCGCCGAGGGTCTCGAGCTTGTCGCCGGTCTGCTGGACCGCGTACGCGACCACCGGCGAGTCGGCCAGCATCGCATCGGCCTTGCCCGTCACGACCGCGTTGGTGGCCTGGTCCTGGCCGCCGTAGCGGAGCACCTTGATCTCGTTGCCGCCGCACTTCTTGTTCCGGGCGGGGAGGTCATCGGTGTCCTGCACCGTGTCGGTCTGCACGGCGATGGTCTTGCCGCAGGCATTGTCCGGGTCGACGCCCTTGGGATTGCCCTTGGCCGTGGCCCACTGGGTCCCCGCCTGGAAGTAGCTCACCATCGTGACGGCCTGCTTCCGCTCATCGTTGATGGTGAACGAGGAGATGCCGATGTCGTACTTCTTGCCGTTGACGCCGTTGATGATCGAGCCGAAGTCGGCCGGCTGCCACTCGGTCTTCACCCCGAACTTGGCGGCGACGGCATTGAACACGTCGACGTCCATGCCCTGCACCGTCTTGCCATCGGCGGCCAGGAACTCGTTCGGCGCGTAGCTGGCGTCCGTGCCGATCTTGATCACGCCGGCGGAGCGGATGCTCTCCGGCAGCTTCGCGGAGAGGTCCTCGTTCTGGCTCACCGAGATCGAGGGGGCACTCGATCCGGCCGGCTCCCCGCTCAGCGAGTCAGACCCGCAGGCGCTCAGCAACAGGGCGCCGATGCCGATCGTGACCAAGCCCATCTTCTTGCGAATGTTCACCGAATCTCCTCTTGACGCAGTCCTGACGACTTTGACAGATCTTTGCACGCCACACCCTCGAAACCGCCACTTCAGGGCGTTCGGAACCCGATCGAAACGCAGATTCTTGCGTTCAGACGATTCGACCGGCCCCCGCCGACGGCACCCCGACGAAGTGCGCCGGCGGGTTGAACCCGGCGGCCGCGAACCGCTCGGCGATCGCGGCGGCGACCTGGTCCGCCGTGCCGGCGGGCACCAGGCCGATGATGCACCCGCCGAAGCCCCCGCCGGTCATCCGGGCACCGAGCGCCCCTTCCGCCCGCGCCGTCTCCACCGCCAGATCCACCGTGGGCACCGTGATCTCGAAATCGTCCCGCATCGAGGCGTGCGAGGCGTCGAGCAGCGGCCCGAGCTCGGCCACCCGGCCGCGGCGCAGCAGGTCCGCCGCCGCCAGCACCCGGTTGTTCTCGGTCACCACATGGCGGACCCGGCGGCGCATCTCCTCCTCAGGCAGCTGGGCGAGGGCGGCGTCGAGGTCGTCCACGTCGCGCAGCGCGGCCACCCCGAGCAGCCGGGCCGCCTCCTCACAGCTGGCTCGGCGAGTGGCGTACTCGCTGTCCACCAGGGCGTGCGGGGTGTTGGTGTCCAGCACCAGAAGCTCCAGCCCGGCGGCAGCCAGGTCCAGCGCCACCGGCTCGTCGGCGTAGCTGCGGCAGTCGAAGAAGAGCGCGTGCCCGGCGGTGCTGAGCACCGACGCCGCCTGATCCATCAGGCCGGTGGGAGCCCCGACGAAGTCGTTCTCGGCGCGCCGGGCGAGCTTGGCCCGCTCCAGGGGCGCCACCTCGATGCCGCTCAGATCGACCAGGGCGGTCAGCACGGCACACTCCAGCGCCGCGGAGGAGGACAGGCCGGCCCCGACCGGCACGTCGGAGGTGAGCACCAGGTCCGCACCGGTGACGCGGTGCCCGGCCTGCTCAAGGGCCCAGACCACGCCCATCACGTACGCCGACCAGCCCGGTCGGCCGGGCGTGAGGTCGTCGCGGCCGAAGTCCTCGGTGCTGTCCTCGTTCAACGAGGTCACGGTCCAGCGATCGTCCTCCCGCGACCCGGCTGCCACGGTGACCCGCTGGG
This sequence comes from Propionibacteriaceae bacterium, assembly GCA_035296105.1. Taxonomy (GTDB): domain Bacteria; phylum Actinomycetota; class Actinomycetes; order Propionibacteriales; family Propionibacteriaceae; genus Microlunatus. The sequence continues at coordinate 2,163 of DATHBQ010000298.1, forward strand.
CCAGCGCGAAGGGCATCACGAAGCCGTCGTTGTAGTCGGTGTGCTCGCCGATCAGGTTGGCCCGGCCGGGGGCGGCCCAGACCCCGGCGGGTGGGTGACCTCGCCGCTCGGCGAAGGCGGCGGTCACGACATCAGCGTTCGGCACGGGTCGTACTCTACGAGCGTGCTCGCCGCTTGCGCCGTCGCCGCCTCCCTGGAGTCCCCGCTGACGGCCCTGCACGTCGGAGAGATCGAGCCGCCACCGGTGCCGGAGCACTGGGTCCGGGTCCAGGTGTCGGCGGCGGCGCTCAACCAGCACGACGTCTGGTCCCTGCGCGGCGTCGGCCTGCCGGCGGAGCGGCTGCCGATGATCCTGGGCTGCGACGCGGCGGGGATCGGGCCCGACGGACGCGAGGTGATCCTGCATGCGGTGGTCAACGATCCAGACTTCGTCGGCTCGGACGCGACCTACGACCCACGACGCTCGTTGCTGTCCGAGCGCTACCCGGGAACGCTCGCGCAGCAGGTGTGGGTACCGGCGGCCAACCTGGTCGACAAGCCGGCCGAGCTCAGCTTCGCCGAGGCGGCCTGCCTGCCGACGGCCTGGCTGACCGCGTACCGGATGCTGTTCACCGCCTCCGGCGTCCGGCCCGGGGACACCGTCCTGGTCCAGGGCGCCGGCGGGGGAGTGGCCACCGCGCTGGTCGTGCTCGGCCGGCACGCCGGCCTACGGATGTGGGTGACCTCGCGGCAGGAGGAGCGGGGAGCCCGCGCAGTGGAGCTCGGGGCGGACCGGGCGTTCGCCTCGGGAGAGCGACTGCCCGAGCGCGTCGACGCGGTGATGGAGACCGTGGGTGCGGCCACCTGGTCGCACTCTATCAACGCCCTGCGGCCGGGCGGCACGGTGGTGATCAGCGGGACCACGTCGGGGGCCGAGCCGGACCGGGCCGAGCTGACCAAGATCTTCTTCCGGCCGCTGCGGGTGGTGGGCTCCACCATGGGCACCCGGGAGGAGCTGGTGGCCCTGACCCAGATGCTAGTGGTCACCGGGGCCCGGCCGGTGGTCGACCGGGTGCTCCCGCTGTCGGAGGTGGCCGAGGGCCTGGCCGCCATGGTCGACGGCCAGGTCTTCGGCAAGGTGGTCATCGAGCCCTGACAGCGGGGAGTGCGAGCCCCCGTCCTGGGCGCCCGGCTTCCCCGCTGACGACCGGGTCAGTCGTCCTCGTCGTCCAGCCGGGCCAGCCAGGTGGCCAGACGCTCGACCGGCACCTCGAACTCAGGGTGCAAATCGACAAAGGCACTTAGCTGTTCGGCGACCCAGGCCAGCGAGACTTCCTCCTCGCCTCGGCGGCTGGCCAGCTCCTCGATGCCGCGGTCGGTGAAGTACACGGCCCTACGCGACCCCGCCGGTCAGGCGAGGGCCGCCTCCATCAGCTCCCGCTGCTGCGCCTCGTGCACCTTGGCCGAACCCACCGCCGGAGCCGAGGACGCCGGCCGGGTGACCGCGGTCAGCTTCCAGTCCTTGCCGGGGGACGCCGCCGCCAGCTCACCGGGCAGGTTGAGCGCCATGTAGGACCAGGCGCCCTGGTTGCTCGGCTCGTCCTGCACCCACCGGCTCTCGCGCACCTGCTCGAAGTGCGCCAGGTAGTCGGCGATCTGCTGACCGGGCAGCGGGTAGAGCCGTTCGACCGCCAGGATCGCCACCTCGCCCTCCCGCCCGGCCGCCTTGCGCGCGTTGACCAGGTCCCAGCGCACCTTGCCGGAGCACAGGACCACCGAGGTGACCCGGCTCGGGTTCTCGATGGTCGGGTCGGGCAGCACCGGCTGCCAGGAGCCCCGGGTGAAGTCCGACGGGTCGGAGGTGGCCAGCTTGTTGCGCAGCATCGACTTCGGGGTGAGGACGATCAGGGGCCGGTGCAGCTCGCCCAGAGCCTGCTGGCGGAGCATGTGGAAGTGGCTGGCCGGAGTCGACGGCTGGGCCACGGTGAACGCGTCCTCCGCAGCCAGCTGCAGCCAGCGCTCGATCCGTCCCGACGAATGGTCCGGACCCTGACCCTCGTAGCCGTGCGGCAGCAGCAGCACGACGCCTGACTTCTGGGTCCACTTGGCCTGGCCAGAGGTGATGAACTCGTCGATGATCGTCTGGGCCCCGTTGGCGAAGTCGCCGAACTGGGCCTCCCAGAGCACCAGCGCCTCGGGGTTGGCCACCGAGTAGCCGTACTCGAAGCCCATGGCCGCGAACTCGCTGAGCAGCGAGTCGAACACGTGGAACTTGCCCTGCTCCTCGTCGAGGTGCTTCAGCGGCACCCAGGTGTCACCGGTCCTGCGGTCGACGATCGCCGCGAAGCGCTGCACGAAGGTGCCGCGCCGGGTGTCCTGGCCGGTGAGCCGGACCGTACGCCCGTCCAGCAGCAGCGACCCGAGGGCGAGGATCTCCCCGGTGGCCCAGTCGATCGGGCCCTGGGTGATCGCGGCGGCCCGGCGCTGCAGCTGCGGCATCACCTTGGGATGGACGGTGAAGCCGTCGGGGAAGGTGGTGTGGGCGTCGGCGATCTTCTTCAGCGTCTCGATGGTGACCGCGGTGCCGTGCTTGGCCGCCTCCTTGCGGGGATAGACCGGAACCCGGTTCAGGTCCTCGACCCGGGCCTTGGCGTCGCGGTTTCGCACCTCCTTGAAGACGCTCTCCAGGCGCTGCTGGAACCGGCCCATCACGTTCTCCGCGTCCTCCACGGTGATGTCGCCGCGGCCGATCAGCGCTTCGGTGTAGAGCTTGCGGACCGAGCGCTTCTTCTCGATCAGGTCGTACATCCGCGGCTGCGTGAAGCTCGGGTCGTCGCCCTCGTTGTGGCCCCGGCGCCGGTAGCACATCAGGTCGATGACGACGTCCTTGTTGAACTCCTGCCGGAACGCGAACGCCAGCCGAGCCACCCGGATGCACGCCTCCGGGTCGTCGCCGTTGACGTGGAAGATCGGCGCCTGGACCATCCGGGCCACGTCGGTGCAGTAGATCGAGGACCGGGATTCGGTCGGCGCGGTGGTGAAGCCGACCTGGTTGTTCACGATGATGTGGATCGTGCCGCCGGTCCGGTAACCGCGGAGCTGGGACAGGTTCAGGGTCTCGGCGACCACGCCCTGCCCGGCGAAGGCGGCATCCCCGTGCATCAGCACCGGGAGGACCGGGAAGGCGCCGCCCTGGTCCAAGATGTCCTGCTTGGCCCGGGCGATGCCCTCCAGCACCGGGTTGACCGCCTCCAGGTGACTCGGGTTGGCGGCCACGGACGTCCGGATGGTCGCCCCGCTCATCGCGGTGAACTTGCCCTCGGAGCCGAGGTGGTACTTCACGTCCCCGGAGCCCTGCACCGTCCGCGGGTCGAGGTTGCCTTCGAACTCCCGGAAGATCTGGGCGTAGGACTTACCGACGATGTTGGACAGCACGTTCAGCCGGCCGCGGTGCGGCATGCCGATGCACACCTCGTCCAACCCGGTGTCGGCCGCCTGCTCGCAGACCTCGTCCAACAGCGCGATTGCGGACTCGCCGCCCTCCAGGGAGAACCGCTTCTGCCCGACGAACTTGGTCTGCAGGAAGGTCTCGAAGATCTCGGCCTCGTTGAGCTTGTCCAGGATCCGCAGGTGCTCCTCGCGGGGCAGCGACTCGTGCGGCCGCTCCACCCGGTCCTGGATCCACTTGCGCTGGGTCGGCTCGGAGATGTGCATGTACTCGATGCCGATGGTGCGGCAGTAGGAGTCCCGCAGGATGCCGAGGATCTTGCGCATCTTCATCAGGCCCTGGCCACCGGCGAAGGAGCCGGTGGCGAACTCCCGGTCGAGGTCCCACAGGGTGAGCCCGTGGGTCTGCACGTCCAGGTCGTGGTGCCGCCGCTGGCGGTACTCCAGCGGGTCGGTGTCGGCCATCAGGTGCCCGCGGACCCGGTAGGCGTTGATCATCTCCATGATCCGGGCCTGCTTGGGGATCTGGTCCTCGTGGTCGCTGCTGACGTCCTGTGCCCACCGGATCGGCTCGTACGGGATGCGCAGCGCGGCGAAGACGCTGTCGTAGAAGCCGTCCTCACCGAGCAGCAGGGCGTGCAGCCTCTGCAGGTACTGCCCGGACTGCGCGCCCTGGATCACCCGGTGGTCGTAGGTGGAGGTCAGCGTCATCACCTTGGCGACGCTCATCTGGGACAGCTTGTCGGGGTTGGAGCCCTGGAACTCCGGCGGGTAGTCCATCGAGCCGACGCCGATGATGGTGCCCTGGCCCTGCATCAGCCGCGGCACCGAGTGGTTGGTGCCGATGGTGCCGGGGTTCGTCAGCGTGATCGTGGTGCCGGCGAAGTCCTCCACCGTCAGCTGCCCGGCCCTGGCCTTCTTGACCATCTGCTCGTACGCGGTCCAGAACTGGGCGAAGTCCAGGGTCTCGCAGCTCTTGATGCTCGGCACAAGGAGCTGGCGGGTGCCGTCGGGCCTGGGCAGGTCGATGGCCAGACCGAGGTTGACGTGCGCCGGCACCACCATCGTGGGCTTGCCGTCGACCAGCGCGTAGCCGTTGTTCATCTCCGGGTGCGTCTTGAGCGCCTGCACCATGGCGTAGCCGATCAGGTGGGTGTAGGACACCTTGCCGCCGCGGGCTCGGCGCAAATGGTTGTTGATCACCACGCGCTGGTCGATCAGCAGCTTGACCGGCAGCGAGCGCACGCTGGTCGCGGTCGGCACGGACAGCGAGATGTCCATGTTCTTCGCGGTGCGGGCCGGGGCACCCTTCAGGGTCGTGCGGACCGGCTCCTCCAGGGCGACGCTGGGCCGGTTGGCGGGGTTGGGCGGATCCGCCGGGACGCCGCCCCGGGCGCCGGGACTCGTCGGCCGGGCATCCTTGATCTGCGGGGGGCGCTCGACGGTCGGCGCCCGCCGGGGGGTGGTCTCGGAGCGCGGCGCGGCCGGCGCGGCCTTCGACGGCGGCTCGACCTGGCCGGGGGCGGAGGCCGCCGACTCGGCTTCGTCGGCGGCCCGGCGCGGCTGGGCAGCCGGTGCCTCCGGCTTCGACTCGGCAGTGGGCTGGCCCGTGGACGCGCGAGCCGGAGCAGCTGCCTTGCCGTTCGGCTCACGCGGAGCGCCGTGGGTCTTGAAGTAGGCAGCCCACGTCTCGTCGACCGAACTCGGGTCGGCCGAGTACTTCTCGTACATCTCCTCCAGCAACCAATCGTTGGCGCCAAAGTCCTCGTCGACGGCACTGGGAGCTGATTGGTCGGGCACGATGGCCACCGCTTCCTCCTTCGGAGGTACTCGCCTCGCGGGCTCTCACCCGCCTGCGGCCCTTCCTGCGGTCCCGCCCGCTGGGCCGGTTCCAGGCTACCCAGGACTGATACCTCAACCGGTCAGGAGGGCTTAGTGGGTCCTGGGCCGATCCACTTGCGATGATGCATCGGCGACCGGCCGCTGTCCAGCACCGGTGAAGCGCCACGCCCGGCTGGCGACGTAGCCGGTGAGGAGCAGCAGGCCCAGGTTGCGGCCTGCGGTGACAACGGTGGCGACACCCAGCAGGACCGTCCCTGTCTGGCCGAGCAGGCTGGGGTAGAGCACCGGATAGACCAGGTGGGTGAGCAGGGCCAGCGCCAGCAGGGCGTACGCGGTGTGCCGGATCGCCGACCGCTCGGCGGGCGTGGCGTGGTGGCGGAGCAGCAGCAGCGCGGCACCGGGACCGGCGAGCCAGAGCATGTACTGCGGGCTGAGCGTCTTGTTGGTCACGATCATCACCGAGATGGTGGTCAGCACCAGGAACGCGACGGCCACCGGGCTGCCGCCGCCGGCCCGGAAGGCCCGCACGAACAGCACCGCGAGAGCGACCAGGCCGACCACGGTGGCCGCGTTGCTCACTCCGACCCACAGCTCCACGCCAGGCCCGAAGATCTCGTAGGCCTGGTAGCGGGACATCTCGACCGGCCAGGTGTCGGGACGGACGACTCGCGCGACCATCACCGGAATGCTCCAGACCGCCTCGATCTGCAGGCCGCGGTCGGACTGCCAGGTCAGGGGCGAGAACAGCCGGGTCATGCCGCCCGCGACCAGGCTCACCCCGGCCAGGCCGAACCCGACGACGACGAAGGCCAGGCCGGCCGGCCGCCGGTCGGGCTTGTAGGCCAGGAAGGACGGGATGAGCAGGGCGGGCCACAGCTTGACGGCCGCGCCCAGCCCGGTCAGCGCTCCGGTGATCCAGGGGCGCCGTCGGGCGGCCAGCAGGGCGCCGCCGGCGAGCACCGCGGGCAGCATGTCGAAGCGCAGGTACGCCAGGGCGCCGAGCAGGAAGGCGAACAGCAGCCAGAAGTCCACCGACCGGTCGTGTCGACGGCCGGCGCTGCGGTAGAGCGCGTAGGTGAACGCGGCGTCGAGCAGCAGCATGAAGACGACGAAGCCGATCAGGTATCCGGTGCGGAAGCCGCCGGTGGTGCCGTAGGGCAGCTGCAGGATCCACACCACCGGCGTGGGGTACTCGATGAGGGTCTGGTCCAGGCCGACCTCGGACATCTGGCGCAGCTTGCGCCAGTAGTAGAAGACGTCGCCGGCGATGTAGCGTTCGGCCGCGGCCAGCAGGAGGAAGACCAGGGTCCGGGTGACCAGCCAGACGAGAACTATCGCCCGTGGACCGCGCTGCCGGTCGTACCAGGCACCGATCCGGCGCAGTCGGCTCCGCGGTTGCTGCTCCGTCGAGTCGATCACCCCCACAGTGTGGCGGACGGTGGCCGAAACCGCCTCCGGCTCGAGCGGGGAGGTGGCGACGGCGCTCCCGGTTACCGCTGGGGGGCCGGGCCGGTTGACTCCCGCGGGATGACGGTGTGCAACGACCGAGGGTCGGTCGGTGGCGGGTCGATCCCGCGGATGGTCCCGATCAGCCGGTCCATGGCCTCCCGGCCCTGCCGTTCCCGGTCAATGGCGACCGTGGACAGCGAGGGGGTGCTGAACCGGGCCAGCTCCCTGTCGTCCCAGCCGAACACGCTGAGGTCCTCCGGCACCTTCCACCCGCGCTCCAGGCTGGCCCGTACCGCGCCCATCGCGATCGAGTCGTTGGCCGCCACCACCGCGGTGATGTCGGTGCCCTCCGGGAGGCTCATCACGGCCTGGTAGCCGGACTGTCCGGACCACTCGCAGTCGACCACCGTGCCGCGCAGTGCGAGCGCGCTGACCGCGTCGGTGAACGCCTGACGTCGGTTGCGCGCGGACGCGTACGACTCGGGGCCGGCGAGATGGAGGAAGCTCCGGTGCCCGAGGCCACTTAGATACCTGACGACCTCTCCGCACGCCGCTCCCTCGGCCAGCGCGCCGAGGCTGTGCATGGCATCGTCGTAGTCAGCAGTGATGACCACCGGCGTGCCGGACCACGACATCGGCTGGTCGCCCAGCGAGGCCAGCGCGAGAATCCCCTCGAACTCTCCGGAGTCGGCCAGCTCCTGGGTCCGTGCCGCCCGGTCCGGGGCTCCACCTTCCAGGCTGAACAGCTCGACGGTGTATCCGGCCTGATGCGCGGCGGCGGATGCCGCGCTGAGCAGCCGGAACGGCGCCCACTGGGTCACCGTGGGCAGCACGATGGCGATGCGGCCGGTCCGGCGGGTCCGCATCGAGCGGGCGGCCAGGTTGGGGCGGTAGTGCAGCTCCTCGACGGCCGCCTGCACCTTCGCCACCGTGGTGGGCTTCAAGCCGCCGTTGTTCCGCAGGTAGCGCGAGACCGTCTGATGCGAGACACCGGCGCGGTCGGCGACTTCGTAGATGGTCGAGCGCTTGCGCTCCATACCGCCTCCATCGCGGGTCCGACGTCCGTTGACAGGTAAGTGATCGATCACTACAGTACATAAAACCACAAAGTTATCGATCACCTTTGGTGTCAGAACAGCGAAGACTGAGGGGACAGTGAGCACACCACCGCATCACACCCGGCCCATCCGGTTCGCAGCCGTTGGTCTGGACCACTCACACGCATTCGGACAGATCCAAGGCCTGCTGGAGCAGGGCTGCGAGCTGGTCGGGCTGAGCTCCGACGATCCCGATGCGGCGGTGGCGCGGACGACTCGGGAGCGCTGGCCCGAGGCGGCGTGGACCGACGACGCCACGAGCCTGCTGCGTGATCCCTCGATCGAGGTGATCGTGACCGCTGCGGTTCCCGACCGGCGGGCGACGATCGCACTGGAGGCCCTGCGAAACGGCAAGGACGTCGTCGCCGACAAGCCCGGCTGCGTCACGCCGGACCAGCTCGACGACATCGAGAAGGCGGTCGCGGAGTCGGGCCGGTTCTGGTCGGTCACCTTCTCGGAGCGCTTCGAGGTGCGGTGCGCGATCAGGGCCGGCCAGCTGGTCCGGGAGGGGCGGATCGGCCGGGTCGTGCAGACGCTGGGTCTCGGTCCCCATCGGGAGGGCGACCGGGCCCACCTCGCCGGTGGCCAGGGACGTCCGGAGTGGTTCTACGACCGGGACCGGACCGGAGGCATCCTCACCGACATCGCCAGCCACCAGATCGACCAGTTCCTGTGGTTCACCGGTTCGGAGGAGGCCGAGGTCGTCTCGAGCACGGTGGCCAACTACACCCATCCCGACTCCCCGAAGATGCAGGACTTCGGCGAGGTGACGCTGCGGTCGTCGGGTGCCCACGGCTACGTACGCGTCGACTGGTACACCCCGCAGGGGCTGCCGACCTGGGGAGACGGCCGGCTGGTGATCCTGGGCACCGAGGGCTACCTCGAGCTCCGCAAGTACGTCGACATCGCCGGTCGTCCTGGCCGGGACCACCTGTTCGTGGTCGACGGGAGCGGCACCGAGTACGTCGACTGCTCCGACGTGGTGCTGAGCTACTACCCGGACCTGGTGAACGACGTGCGCAACCGCACCGAGACCGCCTGTCCCCAACGGCACACCTTCGAGGTGATGCGGCTGGCCATCCGCGCGCAACAGGGCGCGACCACGATGGGCTTCGCCGAGTGACCCAGCCGACGGACCAACCGAAGCTCCGCGTCGGCATCGTCGGCTGCGGCTCCATCGCCCGGGCCCACGCCCTGGCATACCAGAACAACCCCCGGGCCGAGCTGGTCGGGACCTTCGACATCATCCCGGAGCGCGCCGAGGACTATGCCGCCAACTTCGGGGCGACGGCGTACCGTTCGGCCGCCGAAATGATCGAGGCCCGGCCGGACCTGGTATCGGTGGCCACGCCGCCGGGGAGCCATACCGAGGTGGCCGTCGAGCTGCTGGAGGGTGGCTGCTCGGTGCTGCTGGAGAAGCCACCCGCCACGAACCTGGCCGGCATGGACGTCCTGGCGGCCGCCGACGAGGCGAGCTCGGGCTCCCTCTACGTGGTGTTCCAGCACCGCCACGGATCGGGTGCGCGGCGCGCCTCCCGGCTGCTGAGCACCGGCGCGCTGGGCAGCCCACGGGTCGCCGTCTGCGAGACCCTGTGGTACCGCCCGGACAGCTACTTCCTGCCCGAGTGGCGAGGCAACTGGGCCGGCGAGGGCGGCGGTCCGACGCTCGGCCACGGCATCCACCAGATCGACCTGCTGCTGCACCTGATGGGCCCGTGGGAGACCGTGGACGCCCGAGCCGCGCGGATCGCGCGCCCCATCGAGTTCGAGGACGTGTCGACGGCTCTGGTCACGTTCGCCAACGGCGCCGTGGGCACGATCGTGACCAGCCTGCTCTCGCCGCGCGAGCTGAGTCGCATCCGGCTGGACACCACCGGCGGGACTCTCGAGGTCACGCACGTCTACGGCTATCGCGACGCCGACTGGTCCTGGACACCGGCACCGGACGCCGCGACGGCGGCGACTCTCGGCCACGATCCCGGCATCCGGAGCGGCAACGGGACCCGGCAGCCGCAGTCGGTCGAGAGTGAGGACGCCTGGGAGGCCTCCGCCGGCGCGGATCGGCCCAGCAACCACGCGGCCCAGATCGATCAGCTGGTGGACGACCTGCTCGCCGGTCGTGACCACGACACAACGCTGGCCAGCACCCGCCCGACGATGGAGCTCGTCACCGCGCTCTACGCCTCATCGCTGGAGCGGGAGACCATCTCCCGTCCAGACCTGACTCCGGACAACCGCTTCTACGCCAGCCTCAGCGGCGGCCTGCCCGCCGACACGATCACGGCACGCATGAGTGCCGGCATCGTCCCCACCGGCGGCCGGTGAATCCGCCGGTTCCCCACCTCCGTTCCCCCC
>DATHBQ010000299.1:0-1706 GCA_035296105.1 Propionibacteriaceae bacterium
CGTTCGGGCCTCCTTCCCGCAGACCAAGGGATCGATCACGCTCGAGGGCCTGTCGGGACCCGTCGACGTCAAACGCGACGGCCACGGGATCCCGCAGATCTACGCCTCCTCCGACGAGGACCTGTTCATGGCGCAGGGCTACGTCCAGGCGCAGGACCGGTTCTACGAGATGGACGTGCGCCGCCACATGACCGCCGGACGCCTGTCGGAGATGTTCGGCAGGAGCCAGGTGGACAACGACGAGTTCCTGCGGACCCTGGGCTGGGACCGGATCGCGAAGCGGGAGTACGACACCAAGCTGTCGGCCTCCGCCAAGAAGCACCTCCAGGCCTACACCGAGGGCGTCAACGCCTACCTGGCGGGCCGGGAGGGCGAGGACATCTCCCTGGAGTACGCGGCCCTCGGGTTCACCAACGACTACAAGCCGCGCAAGTGGACCCCGGTCGACTCGCTCGCCTGGCTGAAGGCGATGGCCTGGGACCTGCGCGGCAACATGCAGGACGAGATCGACCGCGCCCTGCTGACCAGCCGCCTCGGCCCCGAGCAGATCGCCGACCTGTACCCGGAGTACCCGTACAGCCGCAACAAGGCGATCGTCCAGGAGGGCCAGTACGACGAGCTCACGCAGACGTTCGACGGCGGCGCCGGGGCGAGCGGAGCGGCCGGCTCCGCCGCGGGCACCGGCACCGGCACCGGTACGGGTGGCACGTCCGCCGGCACCCCCGGCACCTCGGCGGGCGGCACGTCCGCCGGTACGGGCGGCACGGCGGGTACGGCGGGCTCCGGCACCTCGGCGGGCTCGGGCGGCTCGGCCCTGCAGAGCCAGCTGGCGGGCCTGTACAAGGAACTGGACGACCTGCCCGCCGCCGTCGGCGTCAACGGCAACGGCATCGGCTCCAACTCCTGGGTGGTCGGCGGTGAGCACACCATCACCGGCAAGCCCCTGCTGGCCAACGACCCGCACCTGTCGGCCTCGCTGCCGTCCGTCTGGTACCAGATGGGCCTGCACTGCCGCAGCGTCTCCGCCAAGTGCCGCTACGACGTGTCCGGCTACACCTTCGCGGGCATGCCCGGAGTGATAATCGGCCACAACCAGGACATCTCCTGGGGCATGACCAACTCCGGCGTCGACGTCACCGACCTGTACCTGGAGAAGATCACCGGCGAGGGCTACCTGTACGACGGCAAGGTCGAGCCCTTCACCACGCGCGAGGAGACCATCAAGGTCGCCGGCGGCGCCCCGGAGAAGATCGTCGTCCGGGAGACCAACAACGGGCCCCTGCTCTCCGACCGCTCCGACGACCTCGTGCGGGTCGGCAGGAAGGCCACCGTCGACACCGCCGCCCCCGACCGCGGCGACGGCTACGGCGTGGCCCTGCGCTGGACCGGCCTGCAGCCGGGCACCACCATGGAGGCCGTCTTCGCCATGAACAGGGCGAAGGACTTCACCGACTTCCGCAAGGCGGCCGCGCTGTTCGAGGTGCCCTCGCAGAACCTGGTCTACGCCGACACCGAGAACCACATCGGCTACACGCTGCCCGGCCGGATCCCCACGCGCGCCGAGGGCCACGACGGCTCCGTCCCGGCGCCGGGCTGGGACCCGCGGTACCGCTGGACCGGATACATCGAGCAGGACGAGCTGCCCTACGAGTACGACCCGGAGCGCGGCTACATCGTCACCGCCAACCAGGCCGCGGTCGGCAAGG
>DATHBQ010000300.1:0-5662 GCA_035296105.1 Propionibacteriaceae bacterium
GGCGCGGTCGCGGAGCACCCGGCCTCGGTGATCCGACCACTGCTGCTGCCGGACTCCCCCGTGGTCATCTGGTGGCCGGGCACGGCACCGCAGGACCAGACCGGCGACGAGCTGGCCCAGCTGACCCTGCGGCGGCTCACCGACGCCGCCGCCGCTCCGGACCCCTGTGCCGCCCTCGAGGCCCGGGCGGCGGCCTACTCCCCCGGCGACACCGATCTGAGCTGGACCCGGTTGACGCCGTGGCGGGCGCTGCTGGCGGCCGCCCTCGACCAGTACCCGGCGACCGTGACCGCGGCCCGGCTCGAGGCGGAGGCGGACAACCCGTCGGCGGAGCTGCTCGCCGCCTGGCTGCGGGACCGGCTGGCCGTTGAGGTCACGCTGACGACCAGTGACGGTCCCGGGATCACCGCGGTGCGGCTGACCACCGACAGCGGGGACATCGCCGTGACCCGGCCCGACGGACGGCTGGCCGCGTACGCGGTGCCCGGTCAGCCGGAGCGGCGGGTCGCCCTGAAGCGCCGCGACACCACCGAGCTGATCACCGAGGAGCTGCGCCGGATGGACGCCGACGTGGTGTACGAACAGACCTTGCAGGCGCTGGTGGACGGAGGCAGGCGATGACGGCGGAGGTGCTGGTGCACGCGACGGCCGACGAGGTCGTGGACGCGCTGACCGCGCGGCTGCTCGCCCGCCTGGCCGAGATCCAGCGTGACTTCCGGGTGCCGCAGGTCGGTCTGACCGGCGGTCGGATCGCCACCAAGGCGTACGGGCAGCTGGCGAAGGACGGCCCCGCCTCCGCCGTCGACTGGTCGCGGGTGGAGCTCTGGTGGGGCGACGAGCGGTTCGTCCCCGCCGACGACGACGACCGCAACGACAAGCCGACGCTGGACCTGTTGGCCGCGCCGCTGCGGCTGAACCCCGACCGGATCCACCGGATGCCGGCCAGCGACGGGGACCTCGATCTCGACTCCGCCGCCGAGGCCTACGCGGCGGAGCTGGGCAGCACCGTGCTGGACATCTGCCTGCTCGGACTCGGGCCGGACGGGCACGTGGCCTCGATCTTCCCCGAGCATCCGTCCGCCTACGCCGAGGGCGACGTGATCGGCGTCCGGGCCTCCCCCAAGCCGCCGCCGGAACGGATCAGCCTCACGCTGCCGGTGATCAACCGGTCCCGGGAGGTGTGGTTCCTGGTCACCGGGTCGGACAAGGCGGCCGCGGCCAAGATGGCGCTGCTCGGCGCCGGTCCGGTCCAGGTTCCCGGCGCCGGGGTGGCCGGCGTGGACCGCACCCTGTGGCTGATGGACGCCGAGGCCGCCGCCGAGCTGCCGCCGGACCTGCCGCAGCGCGGCCGGATCTAGCCCACGGACGAGAATCGCCCACTCGCGGAGTGCGGCCGGCCGGATCCGCGGCGTGTCGCGGGCTCCTGCGCAATCGAGTGCGCGATTTCCGTCTCAGCGCTGCTGCCGGCGGTCCAGTGCGGCGAGCCGACCGCGCAGATGCTCGGCCTCCAGGTCGTTGCCGCAGAGGGCCAGCGCCTGCTCGTCGCTTTTTCGTTCGCGAGGAGCGACGACGGCGGCAGCGCTCCGGTCGCGACGGGTGCGAGGAGAGCACCGAAACTAATAGATGACCTCGCCCCGCGCCCGGCGGGCCCGCAGAGCCTGCAGCGCCTCGGTCAGGATGTCGGCGGCCTCCTGGTCGCTACGCCGCTCCTTCACGTAGGCCAGGTGGGTCTTGTACGGCTCGATCTTCGGCGGCGGCGGCGGGTTCAGCGAGTCCAGGTTGGCCGGCAGTCCGCACCGGGGGCAGTCCCACGCCTGCGGGATGGTGGCGTCCGCCGCGAAAGCCGGTCGGGTCTCATGACCGTGCGCACAGAAGTAGGAGACATAGAGCCGCGGAGCCGCATCGCCCCGCTCCGCCTCGCCCATCGGACCGGCACCTACCCGGCTCCCCCGAATCGCACTGCCACCCGCCACGTTCGTTCTCCTCACTGTTGAAGATTTGGGGCTAAGTCTTGACGTGCTGCCGCGCGGATCCCGGAGCTATGCCTGTAGTCGGTAGAGCAGGCCCAGCGCGACGATCGCCGCGAGCCAGACCACGCCGACCACGATGGTCAGCCGGTCCAGGTTGCGCTCGGCGACCGAGGATCCGCCCATGGACGAGGAGACGCCGCCACCGAACAGGTCGGACAGGCCGCCGCCGCGGCCTTTGTGCATCAACACGAGCAGCGACAGGATCACGCTGGTGATCGTCAGGACGATCGAGAAGATCAGGATGGGGGTGGTCATCGTCGGCACTCAAACCTCTCCGGGCCGAAACACGCACGTAGCCTAACTCACAGATTTCGGAATCCGTAACGCTCGATCAGAGCTCCGGCAAGTCGTAGAACCGTGCTATAGCAGAGAATTCCTCGATCACCAGACTGGCTCCGCCGACCAGACAACCGTCGACGTCGGGCTGGGCCATGATCGAGCGCACGTTGGCCGCCTTGACCGACCCGCCGTAGAGGATGCGAAGGTCCTGGGCGATGCCCTCGTCGTACCACTGGCCGACCCATTCGCGGATCGCGCCGCACACCTCCTGGGCGTCGTCCGGGGTCGCCACCCGTCCGGTGCCGATCGCCCACACCGGCTCGTACGCCACGACCAGCGAACCGATCTGCTCCAGGGTCAGGCCGCCCAGGGCCTCCTCGACGTGGGCGATGGTGAACGCGACCTGGTCCCGATCCTCGCGCACCTCGATGCCCTCGCCGACACAGACGATCGGGGTGAGCCCGCGCTCGACCGCCTTCTTGGCCTTGGCGTTGACCAGCTTGTCGTCCTCGCCGTAGTACTGCCGGCGCTCGGAGTGGCCGACCAGCACGTATCGGCAGCCCAGCTTGGCCAGCATGGTGGCCGAGACGTCGCCGGTGTAGGCGCCGTCGTCGAACGGCGACACGTCCTGGGCCCCGTACTGCAGCTCCAGCCGGTCGCCCTCGACCAGGGTCTGCACCGTGCGCAGGTCGGTGAACGGCGGCAGCACGACCACCTCGGACCGCTTCGGGTCGTGGCGCTTGTCCTGCAGGGTCCAGGCCAGCTTCTGGACCAGACCGACCGCCTCGATGTGGTTCAGGTTCATCTTCCAGTTGCCGGCGATCAGCGGCGTCCGCGCCATGTTCAGTGCTCCTCGTCAAGTACGGCCAGACCGGGCAGTGTCTTGCCCTCCAGGTACTCCAGGCTGGCCCCGCCGCCGGTGGAGATGTGGCCGAAGTCGTCGTCGGCGAACCCGAGGTCGCGCACCGCCGCCGCGGAGTCGCCGCCGCCGACGACGGACAGCCCGTCGACCTCGGTCAAGGCCTGGGCGACGGCCCGGGTGCCGGCGGCGAAGCTCTCCCACTCCGCGACCCCCATCGGGCCGTTCCAGAACACCGTCTTGGCCGAGCTGATCACCGAGGCGAAGACCCGCGACGACTCCGGGCCGATGTCCAGGCCGATCTGGTCGGCCGGCATGGCGTCGGCCGACACCACGGTCGGCGGAGCGTCCGCCTTGAACTCCGGGGCGACGACGATGTCGGAGGGCAGCACGATCTGGGTTCCACCGGCCGCGGCGTCGTTCAGGTATCCCTTCACCGCGTCGATCTGGTCCTCCTCCAGAAGGCTCTTGCCCACCTCGTAGCCCTGCGCAGCCAGGAAGGTGAACAGCATCCCGCCGCCGACGACCAGGGTGTCGGCGGTGCGGACCAGGTTGGCGATCACGGCCAGCTTGTCCGACACCTTGGCCCCACCCAGGACCACCGCGTAGGGCCGCTCGGGGTTCTCGGTCAGCCGGCGCAGCACCTCGACCTCGGCCTTGACCAGACTGCCGGCCGCGCTGGGCAGCCGCTGGGCGACGTCGTAGACACTGGCCTGCTTGCGATGCACGACGCCGAAGCCATCGGAGACGAACACGTCGGCCAGGGCGGCGTACCTGTCCGCCAGGGCTCCGCGCTCGGCGTCATCCTTGGACTCCTCACCGGGCTCGAAGCGGACGTTCTCCAGCAACGCGACCTGGCCGTCCTCCAGGCCGCCGACGACCGCCTTAGCCGACTCGCCGACCACGTCGGTGGCCAGCGCCACCGGGGCACCGAGCAGCTCCGACAGCCGGGTGGCCACCGGACCCAGCGAGTACTTGGGGTTGGCCTGACCCTTCGGCCGGCCCAGGTGAGCCGTCACGATGACCTTCGCGCCCGCCTCGCGGAGCGCGTTGAGCGTGGGCAGCGACGCCCGGATCCGGCCGTCGTCGGTGATCGTCTGGCCGTCCAGCGGGACGTTCAGGTCGCAGCGGACAAGCACCCGCTTCCCGCGCAGGTCACCGAGGTCCGAAACTGACTTCACTTGGCTGTCCTTCGTGGCCGAATCTGCACCGCTCGCTTCGATCTGCACCCTCTGCAACGGGTGCAGATCGAAGGAGAGGGTGCAGACCCGCGCTAGATGCGGCCGCCGACCAGGACGACCAGGTCGACCAGACGGTTGGAGTAACCCCACTCGTTGTCGTACCAGCCGACGACCTTCACCTGGTCGCCGATCACCTTGGTCAGACCGGAGTCGAAGATGCAGGAGGCCGGGTCGGTGACGATGTCGCTGGACACGATCGGGTCCGCGGTGTAGCGCAGGTAGCCCTTGAGCGGTCCGTCGGCGGCGGCCTGGACGATGGAGTTGACCTCCTCCACGGTGGTCTCCCGGCCGGCGGTGAAGGTCAGGTCGGTGGCCGAGCCGGTCGGCACCGGGACGCGCAGGGCGTAGCCGTCGAGCTTGCCCTTGAGCTGCGGCAGGACCAGACCGATCGCCTTGGCCGCACCGGTGGAGGTGGGCACCACGTTGAGCGCGGCGGCCCGGGCCCGACGGAGGTCCTTGTGCGGGCCGTCCTGCAGGTTCTGGTCCTGGGTGTAGGCGTGCACGGTGGTCATCAGACCCTTGACGATGCCCAGGCCGTCATCCAGCACCTTGGCCATCGGCGCCAGGCAGTTCGTGGTGCAGGAGGCGTTGGAGATGATGTGGTGGTTGTCCGGGTCGTAGTCGCCGTCGTTGACCCCCATCACCACGGTCCAGTCCTCGTTCTTGGCCGGGGCAGAGATGATCACCTTCTTGGCGCCGCCGTCGAGGTGGGCCTTGGCCTTGGTCGCGTCGGTGAAGAAGCCGGTGGACTCGATGACCACGTCCGCGCCGAGCTCACCCCACGGCAGGGCGGCCGGGTCCCGCTCGGCGAAGGACCTGATGACCTGGTCGCCGACCTGGATGCCGCCCTCGACCAGCGAGACCGGCCGGTCCAGCGGGCCGAGGATCGAGTCGTACTTGAGCAGGTGGGCCTGGGTGTCGTCATCGCCCAGGTCGTTGAAGGCCACGACCTCGACGTCGGCGTCGGAGGCGAGCAGGGCGCGGTAGAAGTTGCGGCCGATCCGACCAAAGCCGTTGATGCCAACACGAACGGTCATGGGAACGAGCTCCTGTTCTCAGCGAGGTGGGCCTCTCCGGTCACGGAGGGCCAGAGGACACCTTAACGAACTCTGCGCCTGGTCCCACGACCTTTTCTCCGTGGGCACCCGCTCCCCCGGCCCCTCCCTGGAACTCACGTACACGTGACTTCCAGTAGCGATACCTACTTTGCAAAGTAGGTATCGCTACTGGAAGTCACGTGTACGTGAGTTCCA
>DATHBQ010000301.1:0-8465 GCA_035296105.1 Propionibacteriaceae bacterium
GGCCGACGTGTCGGCCAACCTGGCCTGGGCCCGCCAGTTCCGCGACCTGGCCGACGCCAGCCGGCCGCGCAGCACGGACCCGCCGCCGCGGATCACCGCCCGGATCGACGACCCGTGGCAGGCCGAGTACTGGCGGCGCACCAACGCCTACCGGACGCCGACCGGCGGGCGCTCCGAGTCGGTGCGCTGGGTGAGCGACGCGCTGAGCGTGCACGAGGTGACGGCCGCACTGCTGGTCGGCCACGTGCAGTCACACCAGCACGATCGGCTGGCGGTGGTCGGTGGCTCACCGCTGGCCCTCGCCATCTGCGCCGAGCTGGCCCAGCGGCAACGGGAGGGGAGCGTACTGGCCAGCCAGGCCCGCCCGTCCTTTGCGGAGCTGGTGCTGGTCGGGCCCGGAGCGTCCGAGCTGCGCGCCCAGCACCAGATCCGGCAGGAGCGCTTCGGCAACCCGGCGGAGGCGGCGGCGATCAGCGTCGCGTCGATCGAGGCCACCGAAACCGACCTGGCGTCGCTGCTCGAGAGCGACGCCGCCCCGGCGGTCATCTTCACCGACGACTCGGGCCCCACGCGCGGGGACGGACCGTCGCCGACCCTCCTCGCGGCCCGGCACCCCACTTGGACGATCTACGTCTTCGACAGCACCACCCGGGGCCTGGTGCCGCGACCGATCATGGAGCGGCTCTTCCCGTTCGGGCTGACCATCGAGCCGCCGGAGGGCGCCGCGGTGGACAGCTGGGAGCGGGCCGCCCGGGTGGTGCACAACGCGTACCTGAACAGCCTGGGCGACCAGCGGGACTCGACCAAGCCCGCCCAACGACCATGGGCGGAGCTGCCGCCCTTGTACCGGGCCTCCAACGTCCGGCTGGTCACCGCCACGCTGGCCGGGGCGGAGTCGGTCGGCCGCACCTGGGGGCCGATTCCGGCCGACCGGGCCGATGCCGCGACCACGGGGGTGCCGCCGGATCAGCTACGTGAGATGGCCCGGCTGGAGCACGAGTCCTGGCGCCGGTTCTACCTCGAACAGGGCTGGACCTACGGGCCCCGGCGGGACGACGCCCGCCAGGTGCACAACGCCCTGCTGCCCTGGGACCAGCTCTCCGCGGAGTACCGGGACCGGGCCCTGGGCAACGTGCGGGATGCGCTGAGCACCCTGTATGTGCTGGGTTACCGGTCCTGGACCGCCCCCCTCGACCGGTGCTGGGTGCCGGTGGCCCGCCGTGGGGAGGTGCACGCCACGGTGCTGGAGAGCGACTGGCGCTGGCAGACCCGGTCGGGTGAGTGGCTACAGGCCCGCGCGGGCGACTACCAGGTCCGCAACGGCAGTGGCGAGGCGTGGTCGGTCGACCGGGAGATCTTCACCCGCAGCTACGAGCACGTGGCCGGGGACCGGTGGCGGCGCACCGGCGAGGTGTTCGCCCAGCCCGCCCTGCCCGGTGAGCTGGTGATCTCCCTGGAGGGGCCGGACACCGCGGGCGAGGGCGACTGGCTGATCAGGGGGGCGGCCGGGGAGCAGTGGCTCACCTCCGCCGACCACTTCGCCGAGAACTACGAGCGCGTCGGCGCCTGACCGGGTCCGGCAAGCAGCCGCTCGACCAGGGCGGTCGGCTGGGTCAGGGCGACGAGGTGGCCACCGGGCAGCGGCTCCACCGCCAGACCGAGGCGCTCCCGGGCCACCCGGACCTGGAAGTCGAACGGGAACAGTCGATCTTCGCGGCCGGCCAGCACGGTCGTCGGCGCGTCCGGCCACCGATCCAGGCGGAAGGGCTCGGTGAACAGCGAGTCGACCGGCTCTCCGCTCTCCGCTCCTCTCACCCGGTCGAGGATGTCTGGCGGTACGTCGTGCAGAAACGTGGTCATCATGTCGAAGAGGGCGTCCGGGTCGCGGCCCTCGCGCAGGTCGTTGGCGCGGGCCGCCGCGCCCTGGCCGGTGTTGTCCCACCACTCGCCCGCCGTCTCCCCGGACCGCGGGATCATGGCGTTGACCAGCACCAGCCAGTCGACCGGCAGCCGGTCGCAGCACAGGGGCGCGCTGAACCCGCCCATCGACTGGGCGACCAGGACGATGCGGTCCATTCCCGTCGCGGCCTCGACGATCGCGTCCGCCTGGTCGGACAAGGTCGCTCCGGGCCAGTTGGGCAGGTCCACCACGACCCACCGATGACCGGCCCGCTCCAGGGGAGCGACCACGAGCTGCCAGTAGGCCGAGCTGCCGCCGGCGCCGTGGACGAGGACGAAGGTAGACGGAGCCACGGGGCCCGATTGTGACACGGTCCGGCCGGTCCGACCGCCGGAAATCCTCAGTCACCGCGTACGCGGGCCGTCTATTGTGTCTGAGTGCCCGAGCCCAGCCAGGTCCCCTCGCTGACCGCGCTGCACGCGCTCGATCCCCAGCAGCAACCGGCCTATCCCGACCCCGTCGCCGTGGAGCAGGTGGTCACCAAGCTGCGCACCCTGCCACCCCTGGTGTTCGCGGGCGAATGCGACGACCTGCGGCGGAAGATGGCCAATGTCGCCGCCGGCGAGGCCTTCGTCCTGCAGGGTGGCGACTGTGCCGAGACCTTCGACGGCGTGACCGCGGCCAACATCCAGGGGAAGCTGCGCACCCTGCTGTCCATGGCGGTCGTCCTCACCTACGCCGCCCAGGTGCCGGTGGTCAAGATCGGCCGGCTGGCCGGCCAGTTCGCCAAGCCGCGCAGCGCGAACAACGAGACCCGGGACGGCGTCACCCTGCCCGCCTACCGCGGCGACGCGGTCAACGGGTTCGCCTTCACCCCGGAGACGCGGACGCCCGACCCCGAGCGGCTGCTCGGGATCTACCACGCCTCGGCGGCGATCCTCAACCTGACCCGGGCCTTCGTCACCGGCGGGTTCGCCCACCTGCGCAGCGTGCACAGCTGGAACGCCGACTTCGTCAAGAACTCCGCCGCCGGCGTGCAGTACCAGAACCTGGCCAACGAGATCGATCGCGCGCTGGCCTTCATGGTCGCCTGCGGCATCGACGACGCCGTCTTCCGGACCGTCGACTTCTACTCCAGCCACGAGGCGCTGATCCTGGAGTACGAGCACGCGCTGACCCGGATCGACTCCCGCACCCGGCGGCCGTACGACACCTCGGGCCACTTCGTCTGGATCGGCGAGCGGACGCGCCAGCTGGACGGAGCCCACATCGAGCTGCTCCGTCACGTCCGGAACCCGATCGGGGTCAAGCTGGGTCCGAACACCACGCCGGACACCGCCTGCGAGCTGGCCGACCGGCTGGACCCGGACCACGACCCCGGCCGGATCACCTTCATCACCCGGATGGGGGCCGGCCGGATCCGGGAGGTGCTGCCCGACATCGTCGCGAAGGTGGCGGCCACCGGCCGGCAGGTCGCCTGGATCTGCGACCCGATGCACGGCAACACCTTCGAGGCCCGCAACGGCTACAAGACCCGGGCGTTCGCCGACGTGATCGCCGAGCTCAACGGCTTCTTCGACGTGCACGAGGAGCTCGGCAGCTGGCCCGGCGGGGTGCACGTCGAGCTCACCGGGGACGACGTCACCGAGTGCGTCGGCGGCAGCGACGAGCTGGTCGAGGCCGACCTGGTCAGCCGGTACGAGACGCTCTGCGATCCGCGGCTGAACCGCAACCAGTCGCTGGAGCTGGCGTTCCTGGTGGCCGACCGCCTGACCACCGGCCGGATCCAGCGGTCGAACCCGGTGCAGGCCTACTCGCCGATCCCGCTGTGATCGACCTCCGCTCCGACACCCTCACTGCTCCGACGCCCGGGATGCGGGCGGCGATCGCCGCCGCCCCGGTGGGGGACGACGTCTACGGCGAGGACCCGACCATCCGCACGCTCGAGGAGCGGGTCGCCGGGCTGCTCGGGCACGAGGCCGGGCTCTTCACCGCCACCGGCTCGCTGGCCAACCTGCTCGGCGTCCGACTGCTGGTCGGGCCCGGCGAGGAGGTCGTCTGCGACGTGCAGGCCCACATCGCCCGCGCCGAGATGGGAGCGCACGGGGCGCTGCACGGCATCACGATGCGGACCTTTCCCTCGGTACGCGGACGGCTGGAGCTCCTCGAGGTGGCGAAGATCGTCGCCCCGGACGCGGGCCCCTACCTGGTCTCGACCAAGGCCGTCTCGGTGGAGAACACCCACAACTTCGGTGGCGGCACGGTCCAGGACTTCGACACGCTGGCCGCCGTGGGTCGGCTGTGCCGCGAGCACGGCCTCGGCTACCACCTCGACGGCGCGCGCTTGTGGAACGCCCACGTCGCCACCGGGATCCCGCTGGCGGACTACGGACGGCTGTTCGACACCGTCAGTGTCTGCTTCTCCAAGGGTCTGGGGGCGCCGGTCGGCTCGATGCTGGTCGGGTCGGTGGAGCAGATGGCGCAGGCCCGGGTGTGGCGGAAGCGGCTGGGCGGCGGGATGCGGCAGGCCGGGATCCTGGCCGCCGGCGCGGCGTATGCGCTGGACCATCACCTGGACCGGCTCGCCGACGACCACGCGACCGCGTACGCCTTCGCCGCGGCGGTCGCGGAGCGGGCCCCGGGTGCGGTCGACCCGGACGCGGTGCCCACCAACATCGTGGTGCTCGACACGGGTTCGATGGCGGCGTCGACCCTGGCCAGCCAGGCTGCGGAACAGGGCGTGATCGTGTCGGCCCTGGGCCCTCGCATGGTCCGTGCTGTCACCCACCTGCACGTCACGCCAGCCGAGGGCAAGGAGGCCGGTGTGGTGGTCGGTGACCTGCTTGCTGCGGGCGCCGTCAGCCCCGGCTGAGCCTGACGCGGCCCGGTCCCTGGTCCTCCCGGGGCCGCGCCCTCAAGCGAGGTGGCGAAGCGCCGGCCACAACGTTCGGGATATCGGGCGCATGCCTGGCTCGACCCCCGTAGGAAGACCGCGGCCCCCAGGGGCGACGACGCTGCTCGATAGCGTGGGGCCATGCGCATCACCCACCTCGGGCACGCGGCCGTCCTCGTCGAGACCGACGGCGCCCGGATCCTGATCGACCCGGGAAACTTCTCCGACGGCTGGCACGGGCTGACCGACCTGGACGCGGTGCTGATCACCCACCAGCACCCGGACCATCTCGACCCGCAGCAGGTGCCGGCCCTGCTGCAGGCCAACCCGAGGGTCAGGGTGCTCGCCGAGCCCTCGACCCTGGAACTTGTGAGGGCCGGACAGCTGCCACCACTGGGGGACGCCGCCGAGGCCCTGACGCCGGAGGCGCAGGAGGCCGTCGGTGACGTGCTGGTGACGGCCGTCGGCGGTCAGCACGCGGTGATCCATCCGGACCTGCCGCGCTTCGGCAACGTCGGTTTCGTGCTCCGTTCGGAGGGCCAGCCGACGTTGTTCCATCCGGGCGACGCGCTCGACACCGTTCCGTCCGGGGTGGACATCCTGGCGGTGCCCGCCTACGGGCCATGGGCGGCGATGAAGGAGACGGTCGACTTCGTCCGGGCCGTCGGCGCGCTCGAGGGCTTCCCGATCCACGACGGTCTGCTCAGCGAGCGGGGTCTGCAGCTCGTGCTGACTCGGGTGAACGACATGACCGGGACCCGGATGGTCGATCTCCGTTCCGGGACGCCGCACGACTTCTGATCCCCGAGTTGTCAGGCGCTGAGGTCGCCGGAGCGACCTCGCCGCCTGACAAGTCGGGGGAAGCGCGGACCCAGCTCCGCCAGGTACATGGCGCCCAGGATGGCCAGGCCGCCGATGATCATCCGAGCAGTGACGACCTCGCTGCCGACCGCCACGGCGAAGCCGGCCGCCCAGACCGGTTCCATCGCCATGATCACCGCCGCCCGGGTGGGATCCATCCGGGCCTGGGCCCACGTCTGCAGCACCATTGTCAGTGCGCCGGCGAGGAGTCCCAGGTAGCCGACCATGAGCCAGTCCCGGGCGCTCCCGGGCAGCTGCAGTCCGACGCCGGACGTCGGCAGCAGCGCCAGGCCGGTGCAGATCACGGTGATCACGACCAGCTGGACCAGGCTCAGGCTGAGAGCCGTGCCGGGCGTGCTGATCCGGCTCAGGGCGACGATGTGCCCGGCGTAGACCACGGCCGACGCCACGGTGAGCAGCTCGCCGTACCCTCCTGACACTCCGGTCAGGGACAGCACGGCCAGGCCGACGGTGGCCAGGGCGACCGCGGCCCAGGTCGTCGCGCGGATCCGCTGCCGCAGCAGCGCCGCACCCAGCAAGGGCGTCGCCACGACGTACAGCCCGGTGAGGAAGCCGGAGACGCTGGCCGAGGTCTGGGTCAGGCCGAGGGTCTGCAGCACCTGGGCACCGCCGTACAGCAGACCGAGGCCGACCCCGCGGACCAGGAGAGGGCGGTTCAGGGTGAGCCGCGGTCCGACCAGCAGAGCCAGGCCCAGACTGGCCAACGCGAACCGGACAGCCAGCATGTCTGCCACGGGGATCCGGGTGACGACGTCCTTGATCAGGAAGAAGGTGGAGCCCCAGATCGCGGTGAGCGCCAGCAGGGCCAGCGTCGCCCAGCTGTGGCCTGACCTCGTCAAGTAGGGCGCATCACACGACGTACAGCGTGATGGTGGAGCCCTTCGGCGCCTGGCTGCGGGTCCGCGGACCGGTGAACGCCACGTAGCCCAGCCCGAGGTAGTTGACGGCGACGGGGCGCACCCGCGTCTTGAACCCCTTCCGGGCCATCACCTGCTCGGCGGCCTTCACGCCCATCCGCGAGACGTTCGGTACCCGGACCAGGACCGGTCCCAGGGACTCGGTGAGCGTGATGGTGTCTCCGCGTGATCCGTCCCCGGAGTCCGGGGTCTGGGCCAGGACCAGGCCCTTGGCCACCTCGTCGGAGTTCTTCCGCTCGGCAACCACGGTGAAGCCGGCCTCGCGCAGCGCCGCCACGGCCGTGACGAACTTCTTGCCGGTGTAGTTCTTGATCGGGATCGGTGCCGGTCCCTTGGAGATCACCAGATCGACCTGCGTCCCCCGCTTGAGCGAGACGCCGGCTTTCTTGGACGCGCTGATCACGACACCGTCCCGAACGGTGTCGCTGTACTTCTCGGTGACCTCGTCGAGGCTGAAGTTGGCTCCCTGCACCGCCTTCTCCGCCGCCGCCCGGGACAGGCCGACGACCGTGGGCATCGCGAACCGCTCCGGTCCCCGTGAGACGGCGGCCGCCATCCGACCGGTCTTGAGGATCTTGCTGCCGGCCGACGGGTCGGTCTGGATCACCACACCGCGGGGAACCGACTCGCTGTACTCCTCGGTGATCTCGAGGTCCAGTCCGGCCCGCTCCGCCACCGTCTCGGCGTCGACCCGGCTGAGGGAGGCCAGCGCGGGTGCCGTGGTGAATCGACCGGTGGTCAGGTACCACCCCGCGGCCGCCACGGCGGTCGTGAGCAGCAGGACCAGCAGCAGGGCGATCAGTCCACGGCGTCGCCGGCGGGTCTGCCACTCGCGCTGCCGGGCCAGGCGCTCCGCATCGGATGGCGCCGGACGGGGTAGCGGTCGGGGCCGCGGCGTGGGGGGTGGGGCCTCCAGCAGAGTGGGCGGACTGGGCAGAGAGGTGGGCACCAGCTGAGTGACCTCGTAGTCGGCCCCGTCGCGGCGGGCCGGCGGAACCGGCGCCGGCGCGGGGGCGCGCAGGTGACGGACCAGCTCCGGGTCGTCCCGCCGGCCCTCGCGCAGCGCGGACTGCACCCGCCGGACCTCGGTGAGCAGCACCCGGGCGTCGGCCGGCCGGGCGCCGGCGTTGCGCGAGGTCGCCCGGGCGACGAGCGCGTCCAGGTAGGGCGGGATGGGACCGGCGGTAGGGAAGCGGGACGGAGCCGGCACGTCGGAGTGCACGTGCGCGTACGCCACCTGGATCGGGGTGTCGCCGGTGTGCGGCTTGCGTCCGGTGAGCAGCTCGAACAGCACCACGCCGGTGCTGTAGACGTCGGAGCGGGCGTCGGCCTGGCCGGACACCACCAGCTCCGGCGGCAGGTAGGAGACGGTGCCGATCAGCAGGCCCTGGGTGGCGGTGGAGGTCTGGGAGGAGATGGCCTTGGCCAGGCCGAAGTCGGCCACCTTGATCTGGCCGCGGTCGCTGATCAGGACGTTCTCCGGCTTGACGTCGCGATGGACCAGGCCGGCATCGTGCGCGGCGGCCAGCGCGGCCAGCACCGGCTCGATCACCTCGAGCGCCCGCAGCGGCAGCATCGGCGCCTCGCGGTTGATCACGTCGCGCAGGGTGTAGCCGTCGACGTGCTCCATCACGATGTAGGGGCGGCTGCCGTGCCCCTCGATCAGGTCCGAGCCCTGGTCGAACACCGCGACCACGTTCGGATGGGCCAGCCGGGCGGCGGCTCGCGCCTCACGGTCGAACTTGCGGGCGAACTCGGCGTCGTCGCCCAGCCCGACGTGCATCACCTTGACCGCGACGGTGCGGGTCAGCCGGGTGTCGACGGCGCGGTAGACGGTCGCCATCCCGCCGCGGGCCAGGCGCTCGGTGATCTG
>DATHBQ010000302.1:0-3659 GCA_035296105.1 Propionibacteriaceae bacterium
GCCGCCCGCTCCAGCTGCCGGGGCAGCAGGAAGTCCCGGGCGATGGCGATCTTGTCGTCCTCGGTGTACCCGTCGAGGGTGACCAGCTCCATCCGGTCCAGCAGGGCCTGCGGGATGGTCTCCACCACGTTCGCGGTGGCCAGGAACAGCACGTCGGACAGGTCCAGGTCGACCTCGAGGTAGTGGTCCCGGAAGGTGTGGTTCTGCGCCGGGTCCAGCACCTCGAGCAGCGCCGCCGCCGGGTCGCCGCGGTAGTCCGAGCCGACCTTGTCGATCTCGTCCAGCAGCACAACGGGGTTCATCGAGCCGGCCTCGGTAATTGCCCGGACGATCCGCCCGGGCAGCGCGCCGACGTAGGTCCGCCGATGCCCACGGATCTCGGCCTCGTCGCGGACGCCGCCGAGCGCGACCCGGACGAACTTCCGGCCCAGTGCCCGGGCGACCGACTCGCCCAGCGAGGTCTTGCCCACGCCGGGCGGGCCGACCAGGGCCATGACCGCCCCGGAGCCACGTCCACCGACGACCTCCAAGCCGCGGGCGGCCCGGCGGGCTCGGATGGCCAGGTACTCCACGATCCGGTCCTTGACGTCCTCCAGACCGTGGTGGTCGGCGTCCAGGATCTCCCGGGCGGCATTGATGTCGGTCGAGTCAGTGGTCTTGGTGCTCCACGGCAGGTCGAGAATGGTGTCCAGCCAGGTCCGCAGGTAGCCCGCCTCCGGGCTCTGGTCGCTGCTGCGCTCGAGCTTGCCGGCCTCGCGCAGGGCCGCCTTCCGGATGTCCTCGGGCAGGTCGGCCTCCTCGACCCGGGTGCGGTAGCTCTCGGCGCCGTCCGGCTCGTCCTCGCACAACTCCTTGCGGATGGCGCTCAGCTGCTGCCGGAGCAGGAACTCCCGCTGGCTCTTCTCCATCCCTTCCCGGACGTCGTCGGCGATCTTGTCGCTGACCTCGGCTTCAGCGATGTAGCTCCGAGTCCACTCGATCAGCTGGGTGAGCCGCGCGGCCACGTCGGGGGTCTCCAGCAGCTCGCGCTTCTGGTTGTCGTCGAGGTACGGGGCGTAGCCGGCCAGGTCGGCCAGGGTCGACGGGTCGGACACCTGGTTCACCTGGTCGATGACCTGCCAGGCATCCCGGCGCTGCAGGGTGGCAATCACCAGCGCCTTGTACTCGCCGGCCAGCGCGCGCACCTCGTCGGAGTCGGGCGTCGGCTGGTCGAGCTCCTCGGCCTCGACCCACAAGGCGGTGCCCGGACCGGAGACGCCAGCGCCGATCCGCGCCCGGTGCTCGGCCCGGATCACGGCCGCGGCCTGCCCGGTGGCCAGCCGGCCCATCTGCACGATCGACGCCTCGACGGCGTACGAGGCGTAGCGGTCCTCGAGCCGGGGGGCGACCAGCAGCCGGCCGTCGCTGTGCGAGCGGGCCGCGTCCACGGCGGCGCGGGTCGAGTCATCGAGCTCTATCGGCACCACCATGCCGGGCAGCACCACGAGATCGGTCAGGAAAAGAACGGGCAGTCGAGTTGTCGACACAGTCTTCAGCCTCCAAATCGGGCCGCTCGTCACGTTGAGCGACACAGGCTCAATGCTCGGCTCCACTTATTTCTTCCCGGCGTCCGTTCGCACCTCGCGTCCGGTGTCCCCGCCGGCAGCGACGTAATATCGCTGCAACTCGTCAAGATTGGATGAGCGATGACGTCGCCACGGACATCGATCATCCACGTCCGACGCCGATGGGGGCGGCGGACTGCCGGCGTGGGTGGTGCCCTTCCTGCTCGGCCCGACAGGCCGATCCGCGCGGCGGTGGTCAGCACGGTGCTCGCTGCGCTGATCGCGGCGTCGGCGCTCGTTGCGCCACCCGAGGCCCGAGCGGCCGTGGTCATCTCGGGTGTCAAGGTCACGGCCGCGACCTCCACCTCGTTCACCGTCACGCTCGACTCGCTCGGCTCGGGCTGGACCTATCGGGTCTACGCGTCGACCAACCGCCCGGACATCTACGTCGACAACCTGCCCACCGCCCCGCACATCTCCTCGCTCGCCCGGACCCCGCGGATCGGCCTCAGCGGGCTGCGCTACACGACCAAGCCGGTGTGGTACCGCGTACAGGCCCGAAAGGGAACCTATCGCCGGACGTCGGAGATCTTCTCGGTCGGGCTGAAGCCGGCGACGCCCACGGCGCTCACCGTGACCGGGGTCAAGGGGGCCGTCTCGCTGAGCTGGGGCGGGGGAGCGGCGAGCGGCGCCGAGGTCCAGCAGGCCACCAACTCGGCGTTCGCGGCGGGGCTTCGGACCTACCGGATCCAGGGGGCTGGTCGGCAGCTGACCCCGGTGCGGCTGGTCAGCGGCACCCGGTACTGGTTCCGGGTGCGGTCGGTGAACGTCAGCACCCGCTCCGGCTTCACCGCCGCGGTGTCGGCCATCCCGAGCGGTCGTGCCCAGGAGGTGCGGGTGATGACGTACAACATCCTCACGCTGACCAGCGACGGCACCAGGGCGGCCGGCGGCGTGATCAGTCCGTGGTCGCAGCGCCGGACCGCGGCGGCGAGCTACATCAACCAGGTCAACCCCGACCTCATCGGCATCCAGGAGGGGGCCTCCTGGACCGGTGCCGTCCGCGGCCCGCGCCAGGTCGACGACCTGGTCCAGGTCCTGGGTGGTACGTACGGGCTCGCGATGACCGAGACGCCGCCCAGCCAGCCCGGCTACTTCCGGGTCGGCAACTATGTGCTGTACAAGAAGGCCGCCTGGTCACCGGTCGGGAACGGCGGTCGCTGGGACATCGGCACCCTGCCCGAGGGAGGGTCGCGCTACGGCACCTACCAGGTGCTGCGGCACCGGAGCAGCGGCGCGTGGATGCTGTTCGTCACCACCCACCTCTACACGCCGGGCGGCCTGGCTGGCGACCGGCTCCGGCAGCAGCAGACCGAGAGCCTGATCGCGCAGTCCCGGGCCTACGCGGCCGCCCAGGGCGGCCTGCCGATCGTGTACGCCGGTGACTTCAACTCCCACGAACTGCACGCCCTCGACGGACCGGCCGTCGCCATGGGCCGGGCAAAGGTGGCCGACGGGTTCGAGGTGTCGCAGACCTTCGCGAACCGGCAGTACAACAGCGCCAACCAGTACTACCGCACGCCACCCGCGTACTCGGACAACGTCGACCACATCTTTGCCGGGCCCGGCATCGGTATGCGGGCGTGGAGCCAGGTGCTGCAGCTCTCGGCGGGGACGTTCCGGGGCGTCATCCCCTCCGACCACAATCCGGTGCTCGCCGACCTGACCGTCCCGTACTGAACCCCCGCGTCCGCCGGACGAGCGGCGACCCGGCCTACAGGGAGTCCGCCCGGGCCGCCGATGGTGGCGGTGCGTCGCTCGACCCGGACGGGAGGACCGGCTGGATGCCGTGGTCTGCTGCGCCGGAGTCTCGCCACCGTGCCGAAGGAGAGACTGAGCGGCATGGCGTACCGGCGCGGGCCCACCGTGTAGGACACCTGGCTCCGCCACAGCACGACCACGAAGCCGGCGGCGATGGCCCAGCGAAGGTCGGGCAGCCAGTGGTGGGTGAAGAAGTTGGCGTACGCCGCTCCGGCGAGGGCGACGGCCGGTGCCCAGGGGAAGCGGTCGACCCGCAGGTCCATCCGACGGAACGCCTGGCAGATGTACGAGCCG
>DATHBQ010000303.1:0-3869 GCA_035296105.1 Propionibacteriaceae bacterium
ATAGCGGCCGCCCACGCTGGCAAGTCGGAGGCGAAGGGGATCAGCGGTTGACCCAGGCGTAGAACCGCTCGGTTCCCGGAGCCCAGTCGACGACGTCCATGGCCGCGTCGTCGTCCTCTTGGTAGTAGCCGACGACCGCCACCCGGACCTTGCTCGGGTGGCCCAGGCAGCTGCGGGGCACGGTGATCTTCGCGTAGATCGGCCCGTCGGGACTGGCTTCGGCGCGGAAGCTGCATCCGGTCTTGATGCCGGGGCTGGCGAAGTTGGCCACCTTCTGTAGGTAGAAGCCGTCGCTGTCGGGGTAGATCTCGGTCTTGAACTCCGGCCCTGGGTCGTTCGGATCGGTGTCCAGCCAGAACCGGTAGTGGTTGGCGTAGGTCGACTCGTCCTCGAATGCGGTGACGCCGACGGTCCTCGGACCGTGGCTGACCCGAACGCTGGTGATGTGGCTCCCGACGTCGGGGAAGGTGACGATGTCGGCCTGCGCGGCAGGCACCAGGACCGCGGCGGGGATCAGGGCGGCCGCCACGACAGCACCGGCGCGGCGAAGGATGCGGAACATTGGGTTCTCCTCGGGTCGGAACCCACCGGACGCGGGTCCTTCCCCGTTGAGGAGGCGTGAGCCGCACCCGGCGATACGACCCGCTGGCGTCAGCTCTCCTCGGCCATGCTCCGCAGCACCCAGATCTGGGTCCGCAGCCGGCATGGCTGGGCGAGCGTGATCCCGGCCGTGGCTCCGGTGAGGGCCACGGCGGTGTCGGTCAGGTCGCGGACCTGGTCGGTCACGAGTTCCCCTCGTTCGGCTGCCGGGCGGCCCACAACAGGCCCCGCTCGATCACGGTGCGTACGGTCGGGTGGTCGACGATGTCGAGACTGTGCCCGGGCGTGGCCACGAAGATCCGCCCCTCGCCCCAGGTCCGGGTCCAGATCGCCGGCGAGACGACCGGGCGGCGCCACGGGTCCTCCGGCCGGGCGGCCAGGGTGGTGGTCGCCAGCACGTCGATGTAGTCGTCGGCGAGCACCCAGTACTGCTCGGTGAAGAGCTCGAAGTCGTCCAGCCCGGCCACGATGGGGTGGTCACGGGTCTCCGGGCGGATGTTCACGGTGTAGGTGACGTAGTTGTCGCTCGGATCGCCGGTGCGGTGGCCCGGGATCCGCGCGGGGTGGTCCGCGAACTGCCCGCCGACCAGGTGCAGGTAGTCGGAGGTGTTGCGGAAGGAGTCGGCGATCCCGCCGTGCCAGCCGCCGAAGCCGGTGCCGGCGACGATGGCCGCCCGCAGCCCGGCGACGGCCTCGTTGCTGGCGGTTCCCATGGTGTAGCACTGCATCACCAGGTCGACGCCGGCCATGGCCTCGGCATCGGTGTAGACCTCGGGGCTGTCCTCGACCCGGACGGCGAAGTCGTTGGCCTCCAGGAACGGAAGGAAGCGGTCGGTGGCCTCGATGGGGGAGTGACCCTCCCAGCCCCCCCGGACCACCAGCGCGGATCTCGTCATCGCTTCTCCTCCGGGGTTATGTGACCTGAGCTTGTCGAAGGGCCGGCTGACGGGGCTTCGACCGGCTCAGCCCGCATGGTGACGACGGCCTTGACGAAACCGTCGGGCTTGGTGACCGCGGCCCGGAACGCGTCGTTGATGTCGGCGAGGCCGAACCGGTGGGTGACCAGCCGGGTCAGGTCGAGCTGCCCGTTGCGCAGCAGTCGGGCACCGATGTCCATCCCGCGCATGATCGTGGCCACCTCCCGGAAATGGGCGTTGCGCAGGTCGTACGCCATCCAGCCCCAGTGCCCGAGTGGCACGGCCCGTGGCGCGCCCTGGTGGAAGCCGACCAGCACGACCTTGCC
Organism: Propionibacteriaceae bacterium; assembly: GCA_035296105.1. Classification (GTDB taxonomy): domain Bacteria; phylum Actinomycetota; class Actinomycetes; order Propionibacteriales; family Propionibacteriaceae; genus Microlunatus. The sequence goes on from DATHBQ010000303.1 coordinate 1,844, forward strand.
GCTCATCCGGGCCACGTCGCCGACCAGGTCCAGGCCGCCCTGCACCCCGGTGACCTCGAAGGTGACATCGGCACCCCGGCCGTCGGTGACGGCGTCGACGACCTCCGGCGCGGACTCCTGTGACGTGTCGACCGTCCGGGTGGCCCCGTAGGCGGCCGCCAGCGCCAGGACGTCCGGACGGCGGTCCACCACGGTCACCGTGCGGGCGCCCCGCAGCTGCACCAGCTGCTGGACCAACGAACCCATGAACCCGGCACCCAGGATGACCACGTCGTCGGCCAGCCGGACGTCGGCCAGCTCGACGGCGTTGGCCGCGCACGCGATCGGCTCGAGCAGCCCGACGTCGAGCGGCACGTCGCCCAAGGCCCGGCAGTAGGCGGCCGGCGCGGTCACGTACTCCGCGTACCCCGATCCGGTGGTCCACACCGCCACCGGGTCTCCGACCGCGAAACCGGTGGCGCCGCCGCCCAGCTCGACGACCACGCCGCTCACCTCATGGCCGTTCCGGAGCGGGAAGTCGGCGGGCACGCGGCCGGTCCAGGCGTCCAGCTCCGATGCGCAGACTCCGCACGCGAGGACCTGGACCAGCAGCTCGGCGGCGGCCGGGCGGGGCGCCTCGACCTCGACCAGCCGATAGTCCTCGGCGCCGGCCAGCTCGGCCAGCCTCATCGGAGCACGACCACGGTGTACAGACCGACCCCGGTGAGCCGTACCCGGTGGGAGTCCCCGTCCGAGACCAGCTCAAGCGTCTCCACTGACCGGCCGGGGCGTACGGCGGTTGCCGACGCGACGCTGCTGTCCAGCCGGACGGTCAGGTCCAGCGTCTCCATCACGGCCACGGTGTCGTGCTCGTCGTGGTAGCCGTAGTTGACCAGGTGCACCGCGACCCCGTCGTCCAGCTGGTGCAAGTTGACCGCGATCCCACCGTCGGTCACCACCTGTGGTCCGTCGGGCAACCGGGCCGGGACGTCGGCCAGCGCGCAGGACGTCACGTTGGGATGCTCCCGCAGGCGGTCGCGGCCCGGGGACGACTGGTTGGTCGCGAGGTCACCGGTGGCCAGCACCCGGCCCCCGCCGTCCAGGTACTCGACCAGCGCCTCGACCTGGTGCTCGGTCAACCACCAGCACCCCGGCAGCACGACCGTCCGGTACGCCGCCAGCAGGCCCGCGTCGAACCGGTCACCGGCCAGCTCGCCGTCGGTGGCCAGCACCACGTCGAACGGCACCGACGCCCGGGACAGCCCCTCGGTGGCCCGGCGGAACGGCACCTTCACCGTCTCGTCCCGCGCGTTCACCAGGTTGTCGCCCGAGTCGGCCTGGGTGACCAAGGCCCGCTGGCTGACCACGCCGTAGACCACCGCCACCTCATGACCGCTCTGGGCCGAGCGCAGGGACTCCGTCTCGGCGACGAAGTCCTGGATCTCGGTCAGCAGGGCGTGCGGGGCCCAGAAGGAGTCCTGGATGGTGGCGCCCATCCACGACCCGTAGGGGACGCTCATGTTGGCGCCGAAAGCCGCGGCCTCGTAGAGGCTGAGCCGCAGCCGGTCGTAACCGCGGCCGACGGCCAGGGCCTCGACCAGGTCTGGCACGATCCCGCCGTACGGGTTCTCCACCACGATGACGTCGCTGGCTCCGGCGTAGCGCCGGAAGGCGTCGACGTAGCGGTACCACTCCGGCTGCCGGTAGGTGGTGTTGCGCATCTCGGTGATGATCAGGTCCACCTCGGCGGCCAGCGGCAGGTAGTGCGGGTCGAGGTTGAAGAAGTTGCCCGAGACCAGCACCTCCCGGCCGACGCTGCGTCCGTACTCGCGGGCATAGTCGCCCAGCTCGGTGAAGTGGGTGGTGATCGCCGCGCACTGGTAGGAGTAGTAGTCGCTGAACAGCGGCGTGCCGGCCTGGTCGGTGCGGAAGTCGTAGCCGCGCTCGCGCAGCCAGTCGCCGTAGTGGAAGGTGCCCAGGTCCACCCCGGCGAGCTCGGCCGGGACCTGGGGCTGCTCCTGCAGGTGCCGGCGGAACCCGGCCATGC
>DATHBQ010000304.1:0-5046 GCA_035296105.1 Propionibacteriaceae bacterium
TGTCTGGCCCAGGGCTACGACCCTGCGTCCTGCGCCTACTACTACTGAACCCCCCGATCTCCACCCAGGGGTTGACGTTGACGTAGCGTCAAGGTTCCAGAATCAGACCATGTCCAGTACGCCGCCCCTGGCCACGACCGCCAACAAGGCGACCCTGCCGCTGTTCGTGGCGGCGGAGGCCCTGTCGCTGTTCGGCAACGCGTCGATCAGCATCGTGCTGCCGTGGCTGGTGCTGAGCCGCACCGGCGACCCCTCGATCGCCGGACTCGTCGCCGCCGTGGCCGCGGTCCCGTCGGTCCTGGCCACCCTGGTCGGCGGCTGGCTGATCGACCACGTGGGTCAGCGCCGGATGAGTGTGATCGCCGACCTGGGGAGCGCGGTCTCGGTGGCCGGGCTGGCCATCGTGGACTGGGCGTTCGGCCTCGACATCGGCTGGTTCGTGGTGCTCGGCGTACTCGGCGCCCTGTTCGACGTGCCGGGCATGACGGCCCGGGAGACCCTGATGGGCCGGGTCAGCGTGACCAGCGGGGTCGTCCTGGACCGGGTGGCGGCGATCCGGCAGAGCGTCTTCGGGATCGCCTTCCTCGCCGGCCCGGCGGTGGCCGGCCTGCTGCTCACCCTGCTCGACCCGATCCGCGTGGTCTGGGTGACGGCGGCCTGCTCGGCCCTGGCCGCTCTCTGCACCCTGGTCATGCCCGTGGTGGCCCCAGCCGCCGACGAGGCGGCAATCGGGCAGCAGCAGCCCGGCGGCCTGGCGACCCTGTGGGCCAGTCCGGCGCTGCGGGCGATGGTGGTCATCGCCTTCGGCAGCGCCCTGCTGACCGCGCCGTTGCTCACCGTCCTGCTCCCCGCCCACTTCCAGCGTCTCGGCCAGGCCGACTGGCTGGGCTACACCATGTCGGCGTTCGCGGCCGGCACCATCGCCGGCTCGATCCTCTACGGCGTCCTCGCCGCCCGGTCCCGGCGTCTGGTCTACGTTCTCGGCCTGGTGCTGCAAACCGTCGGCATGGCCGGGTTCGCCAGCCTGCAGGGCTTCTGGCTGGTGGCCGCCGGCTCGGTGATGATCGGCATCGGCGGCGGGCTGCTGTCACCGATCTTCCTGGTCTTCTTCACCGAGCGGGTGGCCGAGCGGGTCCGCGGCCGGGTGCTGAGCCTGGTCAACGCCCTAGGTATGGTCGCCAGCCCGATCGGTCTCTCGCTGATGGCCCTGCTGCTGACCCGGTCCACGTTGGGTGTCGGCGCTCTGGTGGGGTTCCTGGGCTTCCTGGTGGTCTCGGCGTACGCCCTGGTCAGCCGGGGCATGCGGGAGTTCGCGGCCACGACGCCAACCGTCCATACGACGTCGGACCCAGAACCGGGGCCCGGGTCGGCGTCGGTCGAGGAGAGTGATGTCCGTGCTGACCATTAGCCAGCTGGCCAAGTACGCCGGGGTCACAGTGCGGACCGTGCGCTGGTACCACCAGTGCGGGCTGCTGCCGGAGCCGTCACGGGACGGCTCCGGCTACCGCCGCTATGACGGCCAAGCGGTGATCGACCTGGTCCGGATCTCCACCCTGGCCGGCGCCGGCGTACCGCTGGCCCGGATCGGCGAGCTGTTGCACGCCGACGAGGCGGAGTTCAAGGCGGCGGTGACCGAGCTGGACGCCGAGCTTGCCACCCGGGTCGACGAGCTTCAACAGCGGCGGGCCGACCTGGCCCAGCTGCCGTCGGCCGAGCGGCTCTGCGTCCCCGACAAGGTCGCCGAGCTGCTGGATCTGGAACGCTCGATCGGCATCAGCGAGCGGACCATCGCCATGGAGCGGGACGCATGGATCCTGCTCGCGGCCACCTATCCGGAGATGCTCGACCAGGTCTTCGCCTGGAAGCAGCTGACCATCACCGACCCGGAGTTCCAGAAGCTCCTGGTGACGATGGACGAGGCCTTCGACTGGAGTCCTGAAGACCCGCGGTTGCCGGAGCTGGCCAGACGCTGCCTGGAGGTGATGGCGCAGCTCTATCCGCCGGACGCGGCGGCGAAGTACCTGGCCAGCTGGTCGGTGGACCCGTCGCGCTACAGGCTGATCTCCGACCACGGGATGGAGGACTCTCCGGCGTGGGACCGGCTGAACGTGCTGGTCGAGGAGCTGTCCCGGCAGCACGGGTATCCGACCTGGTGATGGACGGGCCGCCCGTTCGTCAGCGACGAGTAGGCCCTGATCGCAGCCTGCTCGGGAACGATCGCTCCGGCGGCACTGGCAGGGTTGGCGCCATGACCCTGACTCCTGAGGCGATCGCCACCGCCTTCTCCGGCCACCGCTTCGCCGAGGCGTACCCGGCTCTGCACGAGGACCTGCGCTGGACGCTGGTCGGCAGCTCGGTGATCGTCGGCCGCGAGGCGGCGATCGAGGCGTGCGAGTCCACCCTGGCCGGACTGGCCGACACGACCACCCGCTTCGTGCGCTTCGACACCATCGTCGGCGCGGACGCGGTCGCCGTGGACGCGGTGGCGGAGTACGAGTCGGCCGAGGGCGCTGTCACCGTCGCCTCCTGCGACCTCTACCAGTTCCGGGCCGGCCAGGTGGTCGCTATCCGCTCCTACACCGTCGAGGCCACCGCCGGCTCGGCGTAGTCAGCGCTTGGGAAACAACCGGGGCAGTCGAGCGGTGGAGCCGACCAGCTCCTCGGCTCGACTGAACGCCTCGTCCCACCGGGCCAGGAACCGGTCCAGCGGATAGCGCTCCAGCGCGGCCTGTCGCGCGACCTCGCCCCGGGCCCGGGCCTCGTCCACGTCGGCCAGCAGCACCGCCGCCGTACGCCGCAGCTCCTCCAGGTCGCCGGACAACGCACCGGCTCCTGGCGGCACCGCCCGCGACGCCTCGGTGGCGTCCAGCACCAGCACCGGCATCCCCAGCACCATCGCCTGCAGCAGCGAGAGCCCCAGCGAGGTCCAGCGGTTCAGGTGCACGTAGGCCCGCCGCTGAGCCATTTCCGCGTACAGCTCCTCCGGACCCAGGTTGCCGGCGAACCGCAGCTGCGGGCACCGCGACCCCAGCTTCTCGGGCAGCAGGTGGCCGTCGATCCCGAAGGCGTCGATCGGGTGCTCGCGGAACACCGGTAGCAGGTCAGTGCCGGTCACCCGCCAGCGCCGGACCGGCTCGTTGACCACGTACGCCAGTCGGGCCTGCTCCCCGGTGTAGCGATGCCCGAGGTCGGCCACCCCGTGCTCGACCACCATGGTCGGGGCGGATCCGCAGTCCCAGAGCAGCGCGTTGAAGTAGGTGACATGCACGATCAGCACGCCCGGCACCTCGGCCATCGGATGCCAGGCATCGGGCACCCGCAACCGGGGCGTGTTGTGCTCCAGCCACACCGCGGCCAGCTCGCGTCCCGGCCGCTGTCCGAGGTGCACGGCGCAGTCCTGCAGGTCGGCCTCCCGCTGCAGCACCACCACATCCGGCGGGTCGTCGCGCAGCTGTGGCCAGCTCAGCTCGATCGCATTCGCGGGCCTCCGGTCGCCGAGGCGGCTCAGCCCACCCCGCCCGGCCGCATCCCGCGCCGGGAACAGATAGGTATGGGCTCCGCCCAGCAGCGCGTCGGTGTAGCTGCCGTGCACATCCCACAGCAGGACTCGACTCAGGGCCAGGAGCCTCTCGTCGAAGCAGCCGCTCGGAGCGCGGTCACTCTGGCCACCTCCCGAACGTCGTCCATCGGGTGTCGGGTCAGCCGGTCCACTGCGCCCACCACCGCGGCCGGGGTGATCGAGCCGAGGCAGGCCGACTGCTGGTCACCGAGCAGCACCACGGGTACACCGTACGGCGCCAGCCCTCGGCCGGCACCACGGGGGGGAAGAGGGAGACGACCGGGGTGCCGACCGCCGCCGCCAGGTGGGCCGGGGCAGCGTTAGGCGTCACCAGACACTCCGCCTTGTCCAGCACCGGGGCCAGGCTGGGCAGGTCCAGCCAGCCGCCGAGGTCGTCGGCGCCCGCCCGCAGCGACGTACGCGGTGGTCGGGCACCTCGGCCAGGGTCCCGGTCACCACCGTCCGGTGGCCGGCCGCGAGCAACGCGTGGTGGTGCAGGTCCAGAAGTGATCCGGCGTAGCCGTCGCCTGTGCCGCCGAGGCGGGCCGCAGCCGGCGCGGCCACCACCCCCGTACCGGGACTGAGCACGCCCGAGAGTACCCGGGCCTCTGCACGCCAAGCTCCAACGTGCTATGAATGCCCTCGAAGTGGCCTTCGCATCAGTCACCGGTGGCCCAGATCCGTTGGATCCGGCCGCCGCGTACGCGCACCGCGCCCGGGCAGTCGTGACCCGGCGGCGCTTGACTTCCTCCTTCTCGGGTAGCCGGGTTCAGGTGACCATCCCCTTCGGGGCATCCGGCCTCGGCGTTCCGTGCTGACACCGGAGGTGCCCCGGGCCGTACGCGACCGGGCGCCACGTATCGCGGTGGTCGGCGACCTGATCCTGGACGGCTGGTGGCGGGGCCGCACCGAGCGGCTCTCCCGGGAGGCTCCGGCGCCCGTGGTCGAGGTCGAGGATCGGCTCGAGGCCCCGGGCGGCGCGGCCAACACGGCGATGAACCTGGCGGCCCTGGGTGCCGACGTGCGGATCGTCGGGGTGGTCGGCGCGGATCCGGCCGGAGCGCGCCTGGTCTGTCGGCTGGAGGCGGGGGAAGTCGGAACCGACGGCGTACTGACGCGCTCCGAGGTCACCACGGTCACCAAGGTCCGGATCGTCAGTGACGACCAGATCCTGCTGCGCATCGATGATGCTCCGGTGGTCGAGCCGGCGCCGGACCTCATCGAGGACCTGACCGACGCGGTGGCCGCCGCGCTGGAGGGTACCGACGCGCTGGTGGTCGGCAGCTACGGGTCGTCGGTGCTGCCGGTCGTGGTGGAGCAGGCCATACGCCGGGTCGGCCGGCCGGCGACGGTGGTGGTCGACGCCCACGACCTGTCCTGCTGGCGGGGGCTGGCGCCCGACGTGGTCACGCCGAACGCGGCGGAGGCGTACCGGCTGCTCGGGACGGCGACGCCGGACAGCAATGGCCGCCGGGCGGATGTGCTGG
>DATHBQ010000305.1:0-7530 GCA_035296105.1 Propionibacteriaceae bacterium
GCGGGCGAACCGCTCCCGGCGGGCCTCGGCGAGGGTGCCGAACCGCCCGCCGTGGACCCACACCGAGTTGCCGGCCGCCCCCAGCTCGAGCACGGCGACGGTCCGGGCCGCCTGGTCGAGCAGCTCCCGGTCGTGGCTGACCAGCAGCACCGACTTCTGGGTGCTGGCGAGCGCGGCCTCCAGCCAGCGCTTGGCCGGCACGTCGAGGTAGTTGTCGGGCTCGTCGAGCAGCAGCACCTCCTCCGGGCCGCGGAGCAGCGCCTCCAGGGCCAGCCGCTTCTGCTCGCCGCCGGACAGGGTGCTCAGCTCCCGCCACCGGGCCCGGTCGTAGCCGATGCCCAGGGCGGCGGTGCAGCAGGCGTCGAACGTCACCTCGGCCTCGTAGCCGCCGGCGTCGGCGTAGTCGGCCAGCGCCTGGGCGTACGCCAGCTGGGTTCGTTCGTCCTCGGCGTCCATTAGGGCCAGCTCCAGCGCGTCCACCCGGGCCACGGCATCGCGTAGGGCCGGCGAGGCGAGGGAGAACAGCAGGTCCCGGACGTTGGTCGTGTCCCGGATGTTGCCGATGAACTGGCGCATCACGCCGAGCCCGCCGCTACGCGACACCGTGCCGGCCGACGGGTCGAGGTCCCCGGCGATGATCTTGAGCAGCGTGGTCTTGCCGGACCCGTTCGGTCCGACCAGGGCGACGACCGCCCCCTCACCGACGCGGAAGGACACGTCGTCGAGCAGCACCCGCCCGTCGGGCAGGGTGTACCCGACCCCGGCGAGATCGACGTGGCCCATGGGCGCTCAGCCTAGGCAGCGGGCCACCACGTACGCGACCTCTTATCTCCCGACCGGTCAGGCGGTCCGGCTGCGTCAGCCGGGCACGTCGGACAAGTCGGGACAGGAGAGCTCGGCTACGCGGCCAGCAGCATGGCCAGCGCGGCGGTGTCGGCGTTGCCCAACGGGTCGATGCCGACCTTGCTGACCAGGTGGGTCACGGTGCCCTCCACATCCGCCTCCACCCAGGCGGCCCGGTGGTCGAGCCCGAGGTGCGGCAGCCCGGGCAGGAAGACGCAACCGGACGCGACGTCGTAGTCGGGTACCGAGGACAGCGTGCTCGACGGCGGGTGCAGCACGAGCAGGCCCGGCGGCGTGTGGTCGGCGAACTGACCGGGCTGCAGCGGGTGGTCGCCCATCAGCTGGCCCTCGGCCACGACGAGACCCACCGCGTTCGGTTGGGGCTGCTCCGGCAGCTCCTCACGGACCCGGAACACGGTGCTCACCGGCAGCAGTCCCGGCACGGCGGCCATCTGCACGGCCAGGACCAGGAACTTGGCCCACTCCACGGTGTCCGTCGGCCAGCGGTTAATCAGCATGAACCCGTACAGCGATCCCTCCGACTGCAGCGGAGCGACCTCGATCGACGGCCGACCGTCCATGATGACCTCCCAGCGAGCCCACCAGATCACTACCCCCGAAAGGTGAAGTTGATCACCGTAGGTGGCTCCATCGTCCACGTCGACGCCCCGGTAGACAAGGGGGTGGGAGTGCCGACGCCCCTGCGGTCCATGATCGATACGCAGTCGTAACGGGCGGCTAAGTTGATCTTCCCCGCGGCAGCCGGAGCACCGCCTGCAGTCGCCACGGTGGCGTCCCATCGCTGAGCACCACCTCGCCGCCGGCCCGTCGGGCCAGCTCCCGCACGATCGGCAGCCCGAGACCGGTTCCGCCGAAGTCCCGGGCCCGGGCGTCGTCGAGCCGGGTGAACCGCTCGAAGACCCGCTCCCGGTCCGCCTCGGCGATCCCGGGACCGTCGTCGCGGACCGCGATCACGACCTCCTCGCCGGCCACATCGAGGGCCAGCTCCACCACCGAGTCGGCGTGCCGGACGGCGTTGGCGACGAGGTTGTCCACCGCCCGGTGCAGCTCGCTCTCCTCGGCCAGCACGTACGCCTCCGGACCGGGGGCGACCCGCACCGGCACCCGCGCCCCGGCGTACGCCGCCGCCACCTCGGTCAGCAGCGCCCGGCCGGCCACCGGGTGCAGCCGGGCCGGGGCCCGGGTGTCCGCGTCGGCCCGGGCCAGCAGCAGCAGGTCCTCGACCAGCCGGGACAGCCGGTCAAGGTCGCCCATCAGGTCCGCCGGCAGGGTGCCGCCCTCCCCCAGCCGCTCGGCCACCTCGACCTGGGCCCGCATGCTGGCCAACGGCGAGCGCAGCTCGTGCGCCGCGTCGGCCACGAACGACCGCTGCCGCTCGCGGGCCGCCGCCAGCCGGTCCAGCATCCCGTTCAGGGTCACGGCCAGCGCGTGGATCTCGTCGGCCGCCGGCGGCACCGGCAGGCGCTCCTCCCGCGGGGCCTGGTCGCCGAGCGCCCGGGGCGCGCTGATCTGCTCAGCTCCGGCCCGCAGCTGCTCCACCGGGCGCAGCGTCCACCCGATCACCCGGTACGCGATGGCCGCCAGCACGGCCAGCAGCAGCGGCGAGCTGATCAGCAGCGCGGTCCGCGAGGCGGTCCGGATGGCCAGGATGTCGCCGAAGGGAACGGCCGCGATCACTGCGACCGGGTCCGCCGCGGGTCCGGCCGAGACGGCGCGGACCCGCAGCGGCTCGTCCCGGCCCAGGCGGACGCCGGAGACGACGACCGGCTCCCCGGTCAGGGCGAGCTGCAGCTCCTCGGGCGTCAGCAGCGGGGTCAGCCGGTCCGCCGTGACCGAACCGGCGACGACCCGCTGCTGGGCGTCGACGACCTGGATCACCTGGGTACCGGAGACCGGCACCGGATCGGGCAGCCGGTCGGTGTTGACCAGGGTGGCGACGTCCCGGGCGCTGGCCAGGGCCTCGTTGTCGACGGTCCGGTTGAGCGACAGGGTCAGCGCTCCGTAGAAGGCCAGCCCGCCCAGCAGCAGGGCGATGGCGACCCCGAGCAGCCCGATCATCATCAACCTGGCCCGCAGGCTGAGTCGCCAGAACCAGCTCACGTCTTCAACCGGTATCCGACCCCGCGTACGGTCGTGAGCCGGTCGGTGCCGATCTTGCGGCGCAGGTAGCCGGCGTACACCTCGACCGTGTTCAGCGTGACGTCGGCGGCGCTGTCCCAGACGTGGTCGATGAGCTCGATCTTGGCCACCACCCGACCGGCGTTGCGGATCAGGTACTCGAGCATCGCGAACTCCCGCGGGGTCAGCTCGACCAGCGTCCCGGCCACCCGGACCTCCCGGCTGGCCGGGTCGAGACTGAGGTCGCCGGCGGCGAGCACGGCCGGGCGGGCGACCGCGCCGCGTCGGAGCAGGGCCCGGATCCGAGCCAGCAGGACCACGAAGGAGAACGGCTTGGTCAGGTAGTCGTCGGCGCCGTCGTCCAGGGCGTCGGCCTGGTCGTACTCGCCGTCCTTGGCCGACAGCATCAGCACGGGCACCCAGTTGTCGTCCGCGCGTAGCCGGCGGACCACCTCGTAGCCGGAGATCCCGGGCAGCATCACGTCCAGCACCACGGCGTCGAAGTCACCGTCGCGGGCCAGCGCCAGACCGGTCAGCCCGTCGCCGGCACTCTCGGTCACGAACCCCTCGGCGGTCAGCCCGCGGCGCAGCGCCGCGACCATCCGTTCCTCGTCGTCGACCAGCAGCACCCGCATGGCATCAGTATCGGCGCTGGTCGGTCCGCTTCCCCGCGCGCTCGGGGCGACGGGCGGCGTGGTCACCTTCAGCGGCTCCTCAGGGTGACCGGGAACACTGTGCCCATGCCGATCTTCACCTCCCGGCCCGCGCTGCGGTGGCTCGCCCCGCTGGCGTTCGTGCTGGCCATCTCCGGAACGACGCTGGTGGCGACCAACGCGACGGCCGAGCGCAAGCTCCCGACGCGCACCGCCGAGCAGCTCCTCGTCGACGTGCAGCAGGCCAGGGTCGACGGCCTGTCCGGCACCGTGATCCAGCGGGCCGACCTGGGCATCCCCGAGATCCCCGGCGCCGACCAGAGCTCCGACCTCGGCTCGCTGGTGTCCGGCACCCACACCCTCCGGGTCCGGTACTCCGAGCCCAACAAGGCCCGGCTGGCCGTGCTCGGTACCTACGGCGAGACCAACGTGATCACCAACGGCACCGACCTGTGGGTCTGGAACAGCCGGGAGCAGGCGGCCACCCACCGCACCCTCGACGCCGGCAGCCGCCCGGACGAGCTGGACCGGAAGCCGGGTGACCTGCCGCGGACGCCGCAGGAGGCGGCCGAGCAGGTGCTCGCCGCACTCGAGCCGACCACCACGGTGACCACCGACAGCGACGTGACGGTGGCCGACCGGGCGGCGTACGAGCTGGTGCTGGACCCGAACGACGACGCCTCGCTGATCGGGCAGATCCGGCTGGCCGTCGACGGCGAGACGAAGATGCCGCTGCGGGTACAGATCCTGAACGCGCAGGCTGATCTTGTTTTCGAGGTCGGCTACGACTCGGTCAGCTTCACCCGCCCCGAGGACCGGGAGTTCGAGTTCAAGGCTCCGCCGGGGACCAAGGTGACCGAGGGCGATGCGGTCAAGCCGCGGACGCCGAGCGAGAAGGAGCAGGAGCAGGCCCGCGAGAATCTCGACCAGGCCCGGGACTCGGCCGAGATCGTCGGCTCGGGCTGGAGCACCGTGGCGATCCAGCAGATCGGCACACCGGACGGCAGCGAGCCGAGCGAGCTGCAGGGCTTCCTGAGCCAGCTGCCGCAGGTCAGCGGCGACTGGGGCAAGGGCCGGCTGCTGGCCGGGACCGCCTTCTCGGCGGTTCTGACCGACGACGGCCGGCTGGCGATCGGGGCGGTGCGTCCCGAGAAGCTGTACCAGGCCCTCGGGTGAGCGACGCGCCGGTCCTCACCACCGGCCTGACCAAGCGGTTCCGCAAGCAGACGGTCGTCGACTCGATCGACCTGCAGGTGCCCGAGGGAGCGGTGTACGGCTTCCTCGGGCCCAACGGGTCGGGCAAGACCACGACGATCCGGATGCTGCTGGGGTTGATCTCGGCCACCGCCGGCTCGATCCGGCTGCTGGGGCACGAGATGCCCGCCGGTGGCGGCATCGCCCTGCGCCGGGTCGGCGCCCTGGTGGAGGGACCGGCGTTCCACCCCTATCTGTCCGGTCGGGCGAACCTGGCCCGGCTGGACGCGGCGGACCGGGCCAGCGACCCGCGTACGTCCCGGACGCGCATCGATGCCGCACTCGACCGGGTCGGCCTGCTGGCCGCGGCGACCAAGCGCTACCGGGCGTACTCCCTGGGCATGCGCCAGCGGCTGGCCATCGCCAACGCGCTGCTGATGCCGCGGGACCTGCTGGTGCTCGACGAGCCGACCAACGGGCTCGATCCGCAGGGCACCCGGGAGGTGCGGCACCTGATCGGGGATCTGGCCGCTGACGGGGTGACGGTGCTGGTCTCCTCGCACCTGCTGGCCGAGGTCGACCAGATGTGCAGTCACGTCGGGGTGATGTACGAGGGCAAGCTCGTGGCCCAGGGGTCGATGGCCGAGCTGCGGTCCTCCACCGTGCAGACCGTACGGGTGGACACCGACCCCGGGCGCACCGAGGACGCCGCCCAGGTGCTGCGCGACCTGGGCCTGGCCGAGGTCACCGTCGGTGCCGGATTCTCCACCGCCAACCTCGGCGAGGTGGCCGTGGAGAAGATCGTGCCCAACCTGGTCAACGACGGCGTACCGGTGCTGGGCTTCGCCGTCCAGCAGCCGAGCCTGGAGGACGTCTTCGTCTCCCTGACCGGGGAGGGCTTCGATGTCAGCGGCTGAGGTGCTGGCCACCACCCAGGTTCCGGTCCGGAGCCGGTCACTGCCGGGACGCTTCCTCCGCTCCGAGCTCGGGATCATCTTCGGCCGGCGGCGCAACCTGGCCGGGCTGGCGGTGCTGGCCGTGGTGCCGATCGTGCTGAGCATCGCCATCCGGGTGGAGTCGGGCGCCCAGGGTGCCGGTCCGGGGTTCATCGTCGGCATCACCGGCAACGGACTGTTCGTGGCCTTCGCCGCCCTGATCCTGGAGCTGCCGCTGTTCCTGCCGCTGGCGGTCAGCGCGATCTCCGGGGATGCGGTGGCCGGCGAGGCCAACCTCGGGACGCTGCGCTACCTGCTGACCATCCCCGCCGGACGACTCCGGCTGCTGGCCGTCAAGTACGTCGCCGTCGTCATCTTCGCCTTCGTCGCCACGACCGTGGTGGCCGGTGTCGGCACCATCATGGGGCTGTCCCTGTTCGGCGCCGGCGACATGACGCTGCTGTCCGGCACCCAGACCTCACTGGCCGACGGGCTATGGCGGTTGCTCCTGGCCGTGCTCTACCTGACCGTGCAGCTGTCGGCGCTGGGCGCCATCGGCCTGTTCATCTCCACCCTGACCGAGCAGCCGATCGGCGCGACCATCGCCGTGCTGCTGGTCAACGTGGGCATGTTCATCCTTGGCCAGATCAGCCAGCTGTCCTGGCTGCACCCATGGCTGCTGACCAACTGGTGGCCGGCCATCGGGGACTTCCTCCGCGATCCCATCTTCTTCGACAACCTGGAGCGCGGGCTGGTCACCGCGGCGGTGTACGCCGGGACGTTCTGGCTGCTGGCCTGGGCCCGCTTCGCGGGCAAGGACGTCACCAGCTGACCCACGCATCGGCTGACTAGCGTCTTTGTCCCAAACCCCGCCGGTCCGGTTGGGACCCGCTACATTCGCAACTGTCATGACCGATCTTGCCCCGACCGCGACTGACCGGCAGCCTCTCGTCCGCCGGGAGGTGGTCTCCTTCGTTCGGCGCAGCAGCCGAATGCGGGCAGGCCAACGCCGGGCCTGGGAACAACACCGCAACGCGTTCGTCATCGACGTTCCCCGCCTGGAGACGTCGACCTCGGTCCGCCCCGACTGCGACCTCGACCTGGACGAGGAGTTCGGCCGTCAGGCCCCGCTCATCGTCGAGATCGGGCCGGGGACCGGTGAGTCGCTGGTGCCGATGGCCCGGGCCCGGCCCGAGTGCAACATCCTGGCCTTCGAGGTGTACCAGCCGGCCATCGCCCGGATCATCAACGGCCTGCTGGCTGACGACGTCGACAACGTCCGGGTGATCGCCGCCGACGCGGTCGCCGGGCTCACCCACCTGCTGCCCGAGCGGTCGCTGGACGAGCTCTGGACGTTCTTCCCGGATCCGTGGCCGAAGCCCCGGCACCACAAGCGGCGGCTGATCCAGCCCGCGTTCGCCGACCTCGTCGCCACCCGGCTGAAGTACCGGGCCCGGTGGCGGCTGGCGACCGACTGCTCGAGCTACGCCGAGTCGATCCGGGGCGTGCTGGACGACCACCCGGGGCTCGCCGCCGAGCACGAGTACGAGGGGGCGCCGCGCTGGGCGTCCCGGCCGCCGACGCGGTTCGAGCAGCGCGGGGTCTTGGCGGGTCGTCCCGTCTTCGACCTCACCTATCGTCGTGTCTCCTGAGACAGAGGAACTCAGAAGACGCTGGCGGCTCGACCTCGGCTACGACGGGACGGCGTTCTCTGGCTGGGCGGCCCAGCCGGACCGGCGTACCGTGCAGGGCGAGCTGGAGACCTG
>DATHBQ010000306.1:0-8769 GCA_035296105.1 Propionibacteriaceae bacterium
GCACCGCCGCACCGGCCACCGCCCCCACGCAGCCGGTCGTCCCCGGTGCAACGGGTGCGGCCGCTCCCGGCGTACGGCCGGCCGCCGGCGCCACGGCCATCGGCGCGGGCGCTGACCCCACCGCGGCCGAGACCTCCGGTCCGGACGTGCTGTCGACCGGCAAGCCCAAGGCGGGCATCGCCCGGCGGACCCGCAAGGCTCGGCTCCGGCTTTCCCGGCTGGATCCGTGGTCGGTGATGAAGACGTCGTTCCTGTTCTCGATCGCCGCCGGCATCATGCTGGTCGTCGCGACGTACGCCGTCTGGACGGTGCTCAGCACCTCCGGCCTGTTCCCGGCGATCAACGAGATCGTGGCCAGTGTGGTCTCGACTCCGGGCGACACCACGCCGTTCCGGATCGAGGAGTACATCAACACCCAGAAGGTGCTCGGCGTGGCCGCGCTGATCGCCTGTGTCGACGTGGTCATCTTCACCGCGCTCGCCACCCTCGGGTCGTTCCTGTACAACCTGGCGGCCACCGTGCTCGGCGGTCTCGAGATCACCCTCGCCGAGGACTGAGGCGCACCTCGCAACAACGTTCGCGCCCTCTTCTCAAGGTTGCGGCCGATACATCGGCCGCAGGGACGAGAAGAGGGCGCGAAGTCGTTTGTTGGAGCCGAGCCCGGTGACCGCTACTTGTTGGTGCCCTGGGACACCGAGCCCTGCAGCTGGCGCTGGAAGATCAGGTAGACGATCAGCACCGGGACGACGGTGATCACCACGGCCGCGAAGAGCGCCCCGAAGTCCACCGAGTAGCCGGCCTGCGAGGCGAAGGACGCCATGCCCTGGGTGAGCACGTAGTTCTCCGGGTTGGTGTTCAGGGCGACGGGCAGCAGGAACTGGTTCCAGAGCCCGACGAAGTTGAGGATCGCCACCGTGGCCAGGCCCGGCCGGGCCATCGGCAGCATGATCTGGAAGAAGATCCGCCACTCGCCGGCCCCGTCCATGGCCGCCGCCTCGGCGATCGACTTCGACAGCGTGCGGAAGAAGGCGTACAGGAAGAACACCGTGAACGGGAACGCGAACGCCGCGTAGGTGACGATCAGCCCGGGAAGGGTGTTCAGCAGGCCCATCCCGCGCAGCACGAAGAACAGCGGCACGATGGCCAGGAACACCGGGAAGGTCAGCCCGGCCAGCATCAGGTAGTAGAGCAGCCGGCTGCCCGGGAAGGTGAACCGGGCCAGCACGTACGCCGACATCGAGCCGAACAGCATCGTCAGGGCCAGCGCACCGAAGACCACGATCACGGAGTTGAAGAAGAAGCTGCCGATCCCCGCCGTCGTCCAGGCGTTCCGGTAGTTGGTGAAGTTCCAGTCCTGGGGCAGGGCGAAGGGCGACGCGAAGATCTCCGAGCTGGTCTTGAACGACGACATCAGCACCCAGAGCAGCGGGATCACGACCAGCAGGCACCAGATGACCAGCACCGTGTGCGACACCGCGCCGACGACCTTGTCGCCGGCGCTGGCCGGACCGCCGTCGGAGCTGGTGAGGTCGACGCGAGCGTCGGTCACCGGTCCGCGAAGATCGGTCGACGTGGAGGTCATTCGCCCACCTCGTTCGTGCCGCCGGTCAACCGGTTGACGGCGAAGATCAACCCCGCGTACGCCAGGGTGATGATGGCGAGCACGACGCCCATGGCGCAGGCGTAGCCGAACTGGCCCTTGGTGAACGCCGTGGTGAACAGCTGCTGGGAGATGACCAGGGTCGAGTTCTCCGGCCCACCGCCGGGCGCCAGGGCGGCCACGTACACGAAGGCGTCCAGGGCGAGGATCCCCATGTAGATGTACGCGGTCTGCACATTGTCCCGGATCAGCGGGATGGTGACCGAGACCGCCGTCCGGAAGCGACCGGCCCCGTCAACCCGGGCCGCCTCGTAGATCTCGGCCGGTACGCCCTTGATCGCTGCGATGAACAGCACCATGTAGAAGCCGATCAGGCCCCAGACGATGGCGAACATCACCGCGTACCGGGCGGTCCGCACGTCGCCCAGCCAGGCGAAGGCCGAGAACTGGTCCAGCCCGAGCGCGGTCAGCGCCCCGTTGAGCAGCCCGCTGTTCGGGTCGTAGACCGACGCCCAAATCAGGCCGATCACGATCGCCGGCACCACGTACGGGAAGAAGGAGATCACCCGGTAGACGCTGGAGTACCGCAGCCCGCGGACCTGGCCGCGGCTCGGCCCGCCCACGGTGACCAGCGAGGCGAAGATCAGCGCGACGACCACGGTCACGGTTGGCAGCACGATGGCCAGGAGAACGCTGTTGCCGACCGACTTCAGGAAGGTTCCGTCGCCGAGGAGCTTCGCGTAGTTGTCCAGGCCGACGAACGGGATCTGCGGGGAGAAGCCGGTCCAGCTGGTCAGCGAGAAGTACGCCGCCTGCAGGAACGGCGACACCACGAAGGTCAGGTAGCCCACCACCGGCACGACCAGGAACACCAGGAAGAAGCTGACCCGGTCGAAGGTGAGGTTGCGCCGCCGCCAGGCCGGCGACGCGAGCACCTTCACCCCGGTCGGTTTCCCGACCGGGGTGCCGGTGGTGGTGACGACGGTCACGGCTGGCTCGCCATCATCAGGCGCCATGAGCGTGTTGAAGGGGCCTTCGACAGGCTCAGGCGGCATCCCCTTGCAAGGATCACGAGACCTCGACCTTCTTGATGGAGTCGTCCTTGGCGATCTTGTCGGTGATCTCCTGCTGGCCCTTGGTCAGCTCCTCGACGCTTGAGCCGCCCTGCAGGAAGGTGTTCCACAACACGAGCTCGTCGGTGTTGGTGCCGTAGACGTCGTAGTAGTTGAAGGTGAACACGTTGTCGCCCGCGCCCTCGAGCAGCTTCACCTGTGACACCAGCGCCGTCGAGCCGAAGCCGTCCTCGGGGATGGTGTCCTTGACGATGGTCGAGGAGAAGGTCGACTTGGCGAAGTTGACCGCCGCCTCCTTGGACAGCATCGCCCGCATGAACTCCTTGCCGCCGGCCACGTTCTTGCCCTGCGACGGGATGATGAACCCCTCGCCAGCGGTGGAGTGCAGCGCCTCCCAGGGCAGGGCGGAGTCGCTGGACACCACCGGCTCCGGCGCCCCCGTCATCTCGAAGCCCTCCTTGGTCTGCTTCTTCATCTCATTCTCGATCCAGCCGCCCGAGGGGTAAAGGATGAAGTCCTGGGCCTCGCTCCACTGCGCCTGGGCCGCGGTGAACTGGGTGCCCGCGCCGCCCGGCTTGACGTAGCCCGCGTCGATGATCTTCTTCAGCCCGTTGAACACGGCCTGCACCGGCTCGGACTTCCAGCAGTCGGGCTTGAGGTTCTCCAGCGCCAGCCGCACCTCGTCCCCGCCCTGCTTGATCGCCGAGGAAACCGCCATGGTCCGGTAGTAGGTCGCGGCCTCCTTGCCCCAGCCGAGCAGGTACTTGTCCTTGCCCTTCGCCTCCTCGCCCAGGGCCAGCATCTCGTCGTAGGTCTTCGGGACCTCCCAGCCCTCGGCCTTGAACAGCGACGCGGAGTACCACAGGGCGTACACGGTGAGCACGTAGTTCAGCACGACGAGCTTGCCGTCGAACGTGCCGGAGTCGGTCACCCCGGCGTACAGGGTGTCCTTGATCGGGACGCCCTCGTAGTTCTTGGCGTTGATGACATCGGTCAGGTCCTCGAGCTGGTCGCGGATCGTGTTGATGCCGATGAGGCCGGCGCCGCTGTTGTCGATCACGTCCGGCGGGTTGCCGGCGACGAAGCGCGGCTGCAGGGTCTGGGCGATGTTGGTCGCCGGGGTGACCTTGACCGTCGAGCCGGCCTGCAGCTTCTCCACCTGCTCGGCCGCGAACTCCGTGTAGGCGATCCCGTAGCCACCGTTGAAGATCACCGCGTCCACCGTGGAGTTGGCCGCCATGCCGAACGGGTTGGTGTCGGAGGTGTTGGCCGGGGCGGACGACGCTCCGGATCCCGGGGTCTCGGTGCCCGACGTGGCGCACGAGGCCAGGAAGCCGCTGGCCGGGATGATGGCCGCGGCGGCGAGCGAGCCGCGTAGGAAGTCGCGCCGTCCGAACGGCCGGTTGTTCTGCGTCATGGTGTTACTGCCTCCCATAGTACTGGTGTGACGTGATTTGTGTGTGAGTCGTGCGTTGGCAGGTCGAAGGTCCGGCCGCTAGGTGCCGCGGCGGATCCGGCCCTCGTACTTCGCCTCGAGCCCCGAGTTGTGCTCGTCGCCGCCGGGGATGTTGGCGGACAGGTAGAGCGGCGGAACGGCGCCGGTCGCGGCGATCCGCTCGGCGACGCCGATGGTCAACAGCTGGGCGATGAAGGCGCTGGTGATCGAGGACACCGAACCGACGGGTACGCCGCCCTCGAGGGCCAGCGTCGCATCGCCGTACGGGGCCAGGTTGTCGATCACCACGTCGGCCACGTCGCGCAGCCGCTGCCCGCTGGGGTGCTTGGGTTGGACGGCCATGGTGTGCTCCAGCGACGTGACGGCGATCACCGGGTGCCCGTGCTGCTTGGCCAGCAGCGCCATGCCGACGATCGAGCCGTTGACACCGGAGTTGGACGCGATGATGAAGACGTCGCCGGGGTTGACGGTGGAGACGGCCCAGAGGTCCTCGGCGACGTTGGGGTTGCGCTCCATCGACGACCCGCCCATGGTGTCCAGGTCGTAGCCGCCGCGCAGCACGAGATCACGAAGCGCGATCTTGGTGGTGGGGATCAGGCCGCCGGCCCGCCCGGCGATCTCCATCGCGAACGCCTCGGAGTGCCCGGTGCCGAACGCCTGGATCACCGCCCCGGCCTGGATCGCCTCGGTGAGCAGGGTGATCGCCTCGTCCAGACCACCGTCGGCGGCCAGGGCGGCGATCCGGTCCAGCCGCGTACGCACCTCGGTGGCGAAGTCCGCGGTCAAGTTGGCGGCGGTAGTCTCGACTGCGGTCATGAGGTCCGTCCTACGGCGGAGAGCGGGCTGCGGCGGGGGCGCCGGTGGGAGGCGACGGCTCGGGCCGAGGCGGCGAGCTTCGCGCTGGACCGGTCGAAGTTCTGCTGGGCGACCAGCAGGTAGAGCAGGTCCAGGACCAGGAGCTGGCCGTGCTTGGCCGACAGGTCGTCGGGCTGCAGGAACTGCTCCTTCACCGAGGTCACGATGCTCCGATCGGCCAGCTCGGCCAGCGGGGATGCCGGGTTGTTGGTGATGGCCACGGTCAGCGCGCCGGTCCGTCCGGCCTCGGTCAGCATCTGGATGATCTCCTCGGTGCGTCCCGTGGTCGAGATGCCGATCGCCACCGCGTCGGCGTCCTGGATCGCCGCGCTGGTCAGCCCGATGTGCACCTCGGACCAGGCGTACGCCCGGATGCCGATCCGGTAGAGCCGGCCCTGTAGCTCCTCGGCCAGCACGGCACTGCCGGCGACCCCGTAGATGTCCACCTGCGCACTGACGGCGATCCGCCGCGAAACCTCGGTCATCACCCCGAGGTCGATGGCCGAGGTCGCCTCCCGCAGCGTCCGGGTGTGACCGCCGATCAGCATCCGGAGCAGGGCCTCCGGCGAGTCCTCCGGGCCGAACCCACGGCCGATCTCGGTCGACCAGGAGTCCATCGACGCCCCCCGGCCGACATCGGTCGCGCTGCTGACCCGCAGGTCCACGTAGCCGGAGTAGCCGAGCATCCGGCAGAACCGGGTCACGGTGGCCGGGGAGGTGCCGGCCTGCTCGGCCAGCTCACCGATGGAGAGGGTCAGCGGGGCCTGCGGGTTGCGCAGTAGGTAGTCGGCGACCCGGGCCAGGGCCAGCGGCATCTCCGGCAGCACCGCCCGGATCCGATCACCTACCGGGGGCGCCTGCTCACGGGTCACCGCGGCCCGCTCGTCAGTGAGAATGAGTATCGCCCTCTCCTGGCCATGGTGAAAATTTCTCTTACGGTACTGTATGGCCCCGCCGCCAGCAACCACCAGATCGAAGGCGAGACCCAATGTTTATCGCCGGAGACGCCGGCGGGACCAGCACCCGCGCCGTGGCGATCGACGGGGCTGGCAATGTTCTCGGCTACGGCCGGTCCGGCGGGGGTAATCCGACCTCCGCTGGCGTCGCCGTGGCGGTGGCCTCCATCGGTGCGGCCGTGGAGGGCGCGGTGGCCGGTCTGGCGGCGGACGAGGTCGAGGCCGTGGCCATCGCCGTGGCCGGGGAGCAGACGGAAGCCTTCACCACCCAGCTCGCCGAGCGCCTGGGTCGGCTCGGACTGGGGCCGGTGGTGCTGCAGCCCGACCTGTTGGCCATGTTCGGTTCGGGAACCCACCGGCTCGAGGGATACGGCATGATCGCCGGCACCGGAAGCATCGCCGCGCGGATCCGGGACGGTGCGCTGCACCGGGTGGTCGGCGGCAAGGGCTGGCTGCTCGGTGACGTCGGCAGCGGCTTCTGGATCGGACACCGGGTGGCCAGGGCCGTGGTGTCCGCCCTCGACGGGCAAGGGCCGGCGACGGCGCTGACGCCCCTGGTGCTCGGAGCCCTGGGGATCGCAGCCGAGCCGGCGCGGTCGGCGGTGCGCCAGCTGGTGTCGGCGCTGTACGCGCGGCGGCCGGTGCAGCTGGCCGAGTTCGCCCCGCTGGCCTTTGTGGCCGCGGATGACCCGGTAGCCCGGGAGATCCTCTCCGAAGGAGCCACGGCGCTGGCGGACCTGCTGGCCACCATCCGCGAGCCCGGGCTGACCGGGCCGATCGTCGTCGGGGGGAGCGTGCTGGTCCGCGGCTACCTGACTGGTCCGGCCGAGCTGCGGGAGCGACTGGGGCTTCCCACCGAGGAGGTCGTCGCGGTGAGCGACGGGGTGGTGGGCGCCGCCGTCCTCGCGCTGCGGGGCGCCGGGATCGCGGTGGACGAGGACCTGTTCCAGCGGCTCCGGGCCGCGGTCGCGGCTCACGCCTGAATCTGCTACGGCGCGTTTCACCGCGGTCCGGCGTGTTGCGCGGTTTTGCCGCAGCTGGCGTAGCGAATCCAGGGCGAGCCGGTCAGAACCGCTGCCAGTCCGGCTTGTTCGCGTACGTGTGCTTGTAGTAGTCGCCCAGGGTCAGAGCGCTGGCCGCGGCCTCGTCGATGATCACGTACGCGTGCTGGTGGAACTGCAGGACCGAGCCGGGGCACATGCTGCTCACCGGACCCTCCACCGCACCGGCGATGGCCTCGGCCTTGGCCTCGCCCTGGGCGACCAGCACCAGCTCCCGGGCGTCCATGATCGTGCCCAGCCCCTGCGTCAGGCAGTGGGTGGGTACGTCGTCCGGGGTGTCGAAGAACCGCGCATTGTCGGCGCGGGTCTGCGGGGCCAGGGTCTTGATCCGGGTACGCGAGGCAAACGAGGAGGTCGGCTCGTTGAACCCGATGTGCCCGTTGGCCCCGATGCCCAGGATCTGGATGTCGACGCCGCCCAGGTCGCGGATCCTGGCCTCGTACGCCGCACAGGCCGCCGGGATGTCGGCCGCCCGCCCATCGGGCACGAAGACGTTGCCGGGGTCGAGGCCGAGCGGCCGGGTCACCTGCCGGGTGATCACCGAGAGGTAGGACTCGGGGTGGTCGGCCGGGATGCCGACGTACTCGTCCAGGGCCACGCCGCGGACCTGACGCACGTCCAGGGTTCCGGCCTGGACGTGCGCGGCCAGCTCGGCGTAGATCGCCAACGGTGACGAGCCGGTGGCCAGGCCGACCACGGCGCTCGGCAAGCGGGCGATCACCTGCGCGATCTTGCGGGCGGCCAGCCGGCCGACATCGGCCGGCGTCGGCAGGATGACGATCTCCATGGGCGCCTCAACCTAGCCGCAGCAGCTCGAGCAGCGCTCGGCCCAGCATCGGCGCGGCGCCGAATGTGGCCACGTCGGCGTAGCGCCGGTCGGGCGAGGGCCAGCCCATGTCGACGACCAGGACCTGGCCGTGCTCGGCGCGCAGCCGGTCGACCGCGGCGCGGGCGAAGGGGTGTCGGTGGATGTCCTGGCCGATGACCAGCACTGCCTCGCTGGAGGTCGGGGTGGCTGGGAGGGGTCGGTCGGCCGTCACCGCGATCTCGGAGTCGGACGGGGGTGGGCCCCAGGGGACCGATCCGGAGGCGGAGTTGGGCCGGGCCTGCAGGCGGACCACGGTCACGGCGTTCGGTGAGGTGGGTCGCCATCCGCTGGTCGGCGGCTGTACGTCGAAGGTCCGGATCAGCTGGTCGTTCGGGACCATGGGGCCTGAGCTTGTCGAAGTCCCGTCGACCGGTTCCAGGCGCAACCTCTCCGTCTTGAGATCGTCGGCGAGGCTCAGCACCCGGTCGGCCGCCTCGGCGATCCGGGCCGGATCAACGCCGCCGGTGGCCACGGCCTGCTCGATCGCGGACAGGTCGGCGTCGGAGTTGTCGGTGCCGAGGCAAAGCAGGTCGCAGCCCGCGGTCAGCGAGCGGGCTGCCGTCTCGCCGAGGCCGCCGGGGCTCTGGGCGCCGGCCATGTCGAGCGCGTCGCTGACGATCACCCCGTCGAAGCCGAGCTCGGCCCGCAACAGTCCGCCGAGGATGGGTGCGCTCATCGTGGTCGGCTGGTCGGTGTCGAGCTGGGGGAGCAGGATGTGCGAGGTCATCACCAGGCGTACGCCGGCCTGGACGGTTGCGACGAACGGGACCAGCTCGCGGCTGCGGAGGTCGTCCGCCGAGCGGTCGATGACCGGCAGGGCGAGATGGGAGTCGAGGGCTGTGTCGCCGTGACCGGGGAAGTGCTTGGCCGTGGCCGCGACGCCGGTGGACTGGAGCGCCC
>DATHBQ010000307.1:0-3475 GCA_035296105.1 Propionibacteriaceae bacterium
GAAGTTCGGTTTCTCCATCGCCGGCGGCGCCGCGGCCGAGGCGCTGCAGGCGTGCGCCGAGCAGCCAGGGCTGGACCTGGCCGGCATCCACTCCCACATCGGGTCGCAGATCTTCGACGCCGACGGCTTCGAGGTCGCCGCCCGCCGGACCCTGCGGCTGCATGCCGAGATCGCGGACCGGATCGGCGCCCCGCTGCCGGAGCTCGATCTGGGCGGAGGGTTCGGCATCGCCTACACCAGCGCTGACTCGCCCTCCACGCCGCAGCAGCTTGCCACCGCGCTCACCGAGATCATCGAGCACGAGTGCGCTGGGCTCGGCATCGCCGTGCCCCATCTGTCCATCGAGCCGGGCCGGGCGATCAGTGGACCGAGCACCTTCGCCCTCTACCGGGTGGGCACGGTGAAGCCGGTCGAGCTCGACGGCGGCGCCAGCCGGCTGTACGTCGCCGTCGACGGTGGGATGAGCGACAACATCCGCACCGCCCTGTACGCGGCCGAGTACTCCGCGACCCTCGCCTCGCGCCGCTCGTCCGCTCCGCCGGTGCTGTCCCGGGTGGTCGGAAAGCACTGCGAGGGTGGCGACATCCTGGTCCGCGACGAGTTCCTGCCCGCCGACGTCGCCCCCGGCGACCTGATCGCCGTCCCGGCCTCCGGCGCGTACAGCCGCTCGATGGCCAGCAACTACAACCACGTGCCGCGGCCGCCGGTGGTCGCCGTCCGCGACGGTTCCCTCACCACGCTGGTCCGCCGGGAGACCATCGACGACCTGCTCGCCCTCGACCTCGGGTGACCGGTTGCGGCTCCCGGCGAGCAACCGACCGATGATCATTTCGGCGGGTCCGCCCGGTATGGGTGAGAATGTCTCCGCTGTACGACACGAAAGCCGCCGAGGATGACACTGACCGCCACACTCCCCGAACGGGCCGCCGAGACCGGCTCGGTGACGCCGCTGCGCGTTGCCCTGCTCGGCTGCGGCACCGTCGGTTCCGAGGTGGCCCGGCTGATCATCGGTCAGGCCGACGACCTCCGCGCCCGGATCGGCCGCCCGCTGGAGCTGATCGGTATCGCCGTACGCCGGGCCGGCCGGGAGCGCGCCGGCATCGACCCCGCGCTGTTCACCACCGACGCGGCGGCCCTGGTTGCCCGGGACGACGTCGACCTGGTGATCGAGGTCATCGGCGGCCTCGAGCCGGCCCGCTCGCTGATCTTGTCCGCCCTGCGGCACGGCGCCTCGGTGGTGACCGCCAACAAGGCCCTGTTGGCCGAGGACGGAGCCACGCTCTTCGCCGCCGCCGAGTACTCGTCCTCAGACCTCTACTTCGAGGCCGCGGTGGCGGGCGCCATCCCGATCATCCGGCCGCTCCGGGAGTCCCTGGTGGGCGACGAGATCACCGCGGTGATCGGCATCGTCAACGGCACCACCAACTTCATCCTGGACAAGATGGACGCGGCCGGCGCCGGCTTCACCGAGACGCTGACCGAGGCCCAGGAGCTCGGCTTCGCGGAGGCCGACCCGACCGCGGACGTCGAGGGCTTCGACGCCGCAGCCAAGGCCGCGATCCTGGCCAGCCTGGCCTTCCACAGCCGGGTCACGGCGGCGGACGTCTACCGGGAGGGGATCACCGGGGTCACCTCCGCCGACATCGCCTCAGCCGCCGAGATCGGCTGCGTGGTCAAGCTGCTGGCCATCTGCCAGCTGCTGCCGCCCAGCGGCGAGAGCCCCGAGCGCCGCGTGTCGGTGCGGGTGCACCCGGCGATGATCCCACGCAGCCACCCGCTGGCCGGGGTCGGCGGCGCGTACAACGCGGTCTTCGTCGAGTCGAAGTCCGCCGGCCGGCTGATGTTCTACGGTCCCGGTGCCGGTGGCTCGCCCACGGCCAGCGCGGTGCTCGGCGACCTCGTCACCGTGGCCCGCAACCGGGTCCGTGGGGCCATTGGTCCGGGGGAGTCCAGCTACGCGGCCCGCCCGGTCGCCCCGATCGGCAGCGTCCTGACCCGCTACCACCTGTCCCTGGCGGTGGACGACGTGGCCGGGGTGCTGGCCCGGATCGCGGCGGTGTTCGCCGACCACGACGTGTCGATCCAGACCGTGCGACAGTTCGAGCGCGGTGCGGACGCCCAGCTGGTGATCGTCACCCACCAGGCGCTGGACGCCGCCTTGAGCGCCACCGTGGCGGCCCTGCGCGAGCTGCCGGTGGTCCGCGAGGTGACCAGCGTGATGCGGGTCGAGGGGGAGTGACGTGATTCCGGAGTCCGCCCTGCACCCCCGGGCCGCCGCCACCCGGAGCCGGCCGGCCCGCGGCGTCATAGCACGCTACGGCGAGTGGCTGCCGGTGGCCGACACCGACCCGGTGATAACGCTGGGCGAGGGCAGCACGCCGCTGGTCGAGGCCGGGAACCTGTCCGACCGGCTCGGCTGCGCGGTCTGGGTCAAGGTCGAGGGGGCGAACCCGACGGGCTCGTTCAAGGACCGGGGCATGACCGTCGCGCTGAGTGTCGCGGCCGGGGCCGGCGTGCGCGCCGTGGTGTGCGCCTCCACCGGCAACACCTCGGCGTCGGCGTCGGCGTACGCGGTCAAGGCCGGCCTGCAGCCGATCGTGCTGTTGCCCGCCGGCCGGATCGCCAAGGGGAAGCTGGCTCAGGCGATCATGCACGGGGCCAAGGTGGTCCAGGTCGAGAGCAACTTCGACGACTGTCTCGAGCTGGCCCGCAAGCTCGCCCACGACTACCCGGTGACGCTGGTCAACTCGGTCAACCCGGTCCGGCTGGAGGGCCAGAAGACCGCGGCCTTCGAGGTGGTCGACGATCTCGGCGATGCGCCGGACCTGCACGTGCTGCCGGTCGGCAACGCCGGGAATATCTCGGCCTACTGGCGCGGTTACGTACAGTACGCACAGGCCGGCCGGGCCACCCGGACCCCGCGGATGTGGGGCTTCCAGGCCGCCGGTGCGGCTCCTCTGGTCCTCGGCCATCCGGTTCTCGACCCCGACACCGTGGCAACGGCGATCCGGGTCGGCAACCCGGCCTCGGCCGCGCTTGCCCGCGCCGCTCGCGACGAGTCGGGCGGCTTGATCGAGGCGGTCACCGACCCCGAGATCCTCGCCGCCCAGGCCTTCCTGGCCGCCCGTGAGGGCATCTTCGTCGAACCGGCCTCGGCCGCCGGCGTGGCCGGTCTGCTGGCCCAGGCCGACCGCGGCGCCCTCGGCTCCGGTCTGCAGATCGTGGTGACCGTCACCGGTCACGGACTCAAGGACATCGACACCGCGCTGGCCCATGCCGGCCCGGTGCACGCCGAGGTGGTGCCCGCCGACCTGCTGGCGATCGCCGCCGCCTGCGGCCTGGTCGACTGACCCGGTGGGGGCCAGAACGGTCGCGGTGGGCCGCGAGGTCACGGTCGCGGTGTCGGCCACCAGCGCCAATCTCGGTCCCGGGTTCGACTGCCTGGGTCTCGCCCTGGACTGGCGCGAGCAGGTCG
>DATHBQ010000308.1:0-3810 GCA_035296105.1 Propionibacteriaceae bacterium
GCCGCCCCGCTCGATGTTTGTGACGTCTCGGTGCGAGACGAGCTCGGAGCCGCCCGTACGCCGCTCGTTCGGGCACGTTCGGTGCTAAACGCACGGCGGCCAGCGAGTCCTCGTGACTCTCGCCACACCCTTGTAGGAACCGAACAATAGGACGTCCGAATATTCGTGGCGGCGACATACGCCGTTTGCCTGTTGGTCACGGAACCATAAAGAGGTGCTCGCCATTGTGGCGCCCGGGCAGGGGGCGCAGACGCCCGGTTTCCTCCGGCCCTGGCTGAGTCAGCCGAACTTCTCCGACCGGCTCGGCTGGCTCTCGGCGGTGTCCGGCCTCGACCTCGCCCACTATGGCACGGAGGCCGACGCCGACACGATCCGCGACACCGCGATCGCCCAGCCGCTGCTGGTCGCCTCCGGCCTGCTGGCCGCCCTCGAGCTGTTCCCCCATCCGGCCGACGCGTTCCCCTACATCGGGGTCGCGGCCGGTCACTCGGTCGGCGAGATCACCGCGGCCGCCGGAGTCGGCGTGCTGTCGGCCGAGCAGGCGATGGTGCTGGTCCGCGAGCGCGGCCGGGCGATGGCCGAGGCCAGCGCGGCCACCCCGACCTCGATGACTGCCGTGGTCGGCGGCAACCCCGACGAGGTGCTCACGGCGCTCGCCGAGCACGGTTTGACCGCCGCCAACAACAACGGCCCCGGGCAGATCGTCGCCGCCGGCACCACCGAGCAGCTCGCCGCCCTGGCCGCCGCCCCACCGACCCGCGCCCGGCTGGTGCCGCTGAGCGTCGCCGGCGCCTTCCACACCGTCCACATGGAGCCGGCGGTGGCGCACCTCGCCGGTCTGGCCCGGGCCATCACCACCCACGACCCGCGGACCCGGCTGCTGTCCAACGCCGACGGCCAGGTCGTGCACGACGGACGCGAGGTGCTGCGCCGACTGGTGGGCCAGGTGGCCTCGCCGGTGCGGTGGGACCTCTGTCTGGCCTCCATGGCCGACCTCGGCGTCACCGGTCTGCTGGAGATGCCGCCCGCCGGCACCCTGACCGGCATCGCCAAGCGCAACCTGAAGGGCGTCGAGCTGTTCGCCCTGAACACCCCGGACCAACTGGAGGACGCCCTCGCTTTCGTGCACAGGCACGGCCGGGTCGCCTCGGCCACGCCGATCTCGGGCAATCCCACCTGGCGGCTGGTCGTGTCGCCCGGCAAGGGCCAGTTCACCCGAACCGAGGACGTGGAGGCTGACACCGTGCTGCCCAGCCACAGCACGGTCGGCATGGTGCGCAACCGGCGGGACGAGATCCCGGTGAGCGCCCCGCACGGCGGCATCGTCGTCGAGTGGCTGGTGGAGAACGGCGACCCGGTGGCACCCGGCCAGCCGCTGCTGCGGCTGCACCCGACCGTGGAGTCCGCCGACGCGACGGAGGTCAGCCGATGAGCTTGCAGCAGGCCCAGGGAGCCAAGGCCTCGGCCATCCTCGGCATCGGCGGCTACCGGCCGCGCCGAGTGGTCGACAACGCCGAGATCGTCACCATGATCGAATCCAGCGACGAGTGGATCCAAACCCGGTCCGGGATCGTCGAGCGGCGCTGGGCCGGCCCGGACGAGACCATCCAGATGATGTCGGTCGCCGCCGCCCGCGCCGCCCTGGAGCGGGCCGGGATCGAGGCCGGGCAGGTCGACACGGTGATCGTCGCCACGGTCACCCACCTGCACCAGACCCCGGCAGTCGCCACCACCATCGCCACCGAGGTCGGCGCCCAGGGCGCGGCTGCCTTCGACATCTCCGCGGCCTGCGCGGGTTTCTGCTACGCCACCGCCATGGCCGACTCGTTCATCCGCACCGGCGCGTCCAAGTACGTGCTGATCATCGGGGTGGAGCGGCTGTCGGACATGACCGACAAGCACGACCGGTCGACGGCGTTCATCTTCGCCGACGGCGCCGGCGCGGCGATCATGGGGCCGAGCGAGACGCCCGGAATCGGGCCGGTGGTTTGGGGCTCCGACGGCGAGCAGGCGCCGCTGATCCGGCAGAGCGAGCCCTGGGATACCGCCGTACGCGACGCCGGGTCCAACGCGCACTGGCCGGTGCTGCGGATGGAGGGCAACCCGGTCTTCAAGTGGGCCTCGTACACCATGGCCAAGACGGCCGCCGAGGCGCTCGACGCCGCCGGGGTACGCCCCGAGGACCTGAAGGTGTTCGCCCCCCACCAGGCCAACATGCGGATCACCGACGCGATGTTCCGTGCCCTCAAGCTGCCGCCCGAGGTCGTGGTCGCCCGCGACATCGCCCGTCAGGGCAACACCTCGGCGGCGTCCATCCCGCTGGCCATCGAGGCGTTGATGGAGTCCGGCGAGGCCAAGTCCGGCGACACCTGCCTGATCATCGGCTTCGGAGCCGGCCTGGTCTACGCGGGCCAGGTCATCGTGTTGCCCTGACTCGTCCGTTCCGTAACCCAACCCAGAAGGAGAACTGCATTGCCCACCACCGAAGAGGTCCGCACCGACCTGGCCGAGATCGTGAACGAGGTCGCCGGTGTCCCCGCCGAGGACGTCCAGCTCGACAAGTCGTTCACCGACGACCTGGACGTGGACTCCCTGTCGATGGTCGAGATCATCTACGCCGCCGAGGAAAAGTTCGGCGTCAGCATTCCCGACGAGGAGGCTAAGAACCTCAAGACCGTCGGTGACGCGGTGGCTTACATCGAGCGCGCCGCTTCCTGATCATGAGCTGACCGCAAGGAGCTGATCTTTCATGTCACGCACCCGGGTCGTCGTCACCGGAATCGGCGCCACCACACCCCTCGGCGGCGACGCGCGCAGCACCTGGGAGGCCATGCTGGCCGGCCGTTCCGGCGTACGCGCGCTGGCCAACGACTGGGTCGGCGACCTCCCCGTCAAGATCGCGGCGCCGGTCGCCGTCGACCCCAGCGAGGTGTTGGAGCGGGTGGAGGCCCGACGGCTGGACCGGTCGGCTCAGCTGGCGGTGATCGCCGCGCTGGAGGCCTGGCGGAACGCCGGGTACGGCCTGCAGGAGGACAACCCCGTCGACCGGGACCGGCTCGGGGTGGCCATCGCCACCGGGATCGGTGGCCTGATGACCCTGACCAGCAACTGGGACATCCAGAAGGAGAAGGGGCCCCGGCGGGTCAGCCCGCTGGCCATCCCCATGCTGATGGCCAACTCCTCGGCGGGCCACGTGAGTATCCGGCTGGGGGCCCGGGCCGGGGCCCACACTCCGGTGTCGGCGTGCGCGTCCAGCAACGAGTCGATCTCGCTCGGCCTGGACATGATCCGGCTGGGCCGGGCCGACGTGGTCGTGGTCGGCGGCACGGAGGCCTGTATCCACCCGCTGCCGATCGCCTGCTTCGCCCAGATGCAGGCGATGAGCCGGCGCAACGACGAGCCCGAGCGGGCGTCGCGGCCCTGGGACGTGGACCGGGACGGGTTCGTGCTGGCCGAAGGCGCGGCGATGTTCGTGATCGAGCGGCTGGAGCACGCTCAGGCCCGCGGCGCCCATATCTGGGGCGAGCTGGCCGGGGCCGGCATCACCGCCGACAGCCACGACATGGTGCAGCCCAACCCGACCGGCGAGACCCAGGTCAAGGCGATGGCGAACGCGCTGGGCGAGGCCGACCTCGCCGCCCGGGACATCGTGCACGTCAACGCCCACGCGACGGCGACGCCGCAGGGCGACGTCACCGAGGCGGGCGTGATCCGGCAGGCGCTGGGCCAGGACACCGAGGCGATCGTCACCGGGACCAAGTCGATGACCGGTCACCTGCTCGGCGGCGCGGGGGCGCTGGAGTCGCTGGC
>DATHBQ010000309.1:0-8882 GCA_035296105.1 Propionibacteriaceae bacterium
ACACCGCACTGCGGACGGCGGACTCGGGCTACCTGACGCGTCGACTCGTCGACGTCAGCCAGGACGTCATCATCCGCGAGGAGGACTGCGGCACCGAGCGCGGTCTGACCAAGACCATCGCGGCCGAGGACGGGCGCGGCGGGCTGACGCTGGACGAGCACGTCGAGACCGCCGTCTACGCCCGGACGCTGGCCACTGATGTGCGCGGGTCGGACGGTGAGGTGCTGCTGGCGGCCGGGGTCGACCTGGGCGACATCAACATCCGCCTGCTGGTCGACAACGGGGTGTCCACGGTCAAGGTGCGCAGCGTGCTCACCTGTGAGGCGGTCACCGGGACCTGTGCCATGTGCTACGGGCGCTCGCTGGCCAGCGGCAAGCTGGTCGACGTCGGCGAGGCGGTCGGCATCGTGGCCGCGCAGTCGATCGGTGAGCCGGGTACCCAGCTGACCATGCGGACCTTCCACACCGGTGGTGTGGCCGGCGACGACATTACGCAGGGCCTGCCCCGCGTGGTGGAGCTGTTCGAGGCGCGTCAGCCCAAGGGCAAGGCGCCGATCTCGGAGTCGACCGGTCGGGTCGCGATCGAGGACAACGACCGGCTGAAGAAGATCGTCATCACCCCGGACGACGGTTCCGAGGCGACGGAGTTCACCGTCAGCCGCCGCGCCCGGCTGCTGGTCGAGGACGGGGACCACGTCCAGGTGGGTCAGCAGCTGACCGCCGGGACGCCGGATCCGCACGACGTGCTGCGCGTGCTCGGCGTCCGTCGGGTGCAGGAGCACCTGGTGGACGAGGTGCAGTCGGTCTACCGGACCCAGGGTGCGCCGATCCACGACAAGCACATCGAGATCATCATCCGGCAGATGCTGCGTCGGGTGACGGTGATCGAGTCGGGTGACTCCGAGCTGCTCGCCGGCGATCTCGTGGACCGCCTGATCTACGAGGCGCAGAACCGCACGGTTGTCGCTGAGGGTGGGGCTCCGGCCTCGGGTCGCGCGGTGCTGATGGGGATCACCAAGGCGTCGCTGGCCACCGAGTCGTGGCTGTCGGCGGCGTCGTTCCAGGAGACCACCAAGGTGCTGACCGATGCGGCGATCCACGGCAAGTCGGACTCGCTGGTCGGACTGAAGGAGAACGTCATCCTGGGCAAGCTGATCCCGGCCGGCACCGGCCTGGAGCGGTACCGCAACATCCGGGTGGAGCCGACGGCCGAGGCCAAGGCGCAGGCGTACTCGATGGTCGGTTACGACTCGTTCGACTATGACTTCGGTCAGGGGTCGGGCGCGGCCGTGCCGCTGGAGGAGTTCGACCTGGGCGACTACCGCTAGGAGCACGCAACACAGGAGGGGCCGGTCTGCTGACCGGCCCCTTCTGCCGTCCCACGCTGGCTCCGCTCCTTGACGAAACCGGTCACTTGGGACAGCAATCCGGGGCGTGGCCGTGTCCCGAATTGACCGGTTCCGGGGAGAAGAAGGAGCGGAAGCGGCGTGCAGAAGACTTGTGCATAGATTCTGTGCACAGTTATTGTGCATAGGTGACTGAGAAGGCATGCACCGGGATCGCGCTGGACGCCCAGGCGGTCCGCGTGCTGGCCCACCCGTTGCGCTCGCGGCTGCTGTCCCAGTTGCGGACCGGTGGTCCGGCCACGGCGACCGACCTGGCCGCGGCGCTGAGCACCAACACCGGAGCGACCAGCTACCACCTCCGCAAGCTCGAGACGGTCGGTCTGGTCACTGACACCGGCGAAGGGGAGGGCAAGCGCCGGCTGTGGCGGGCCTCTACCGACTACCACTCCTGGACCAACTCCGCGTTCCGCGACGACGAGGACACGGCGACCGCGCTGGACTGGCTGCAGCGGGACTACGTCCGCCAGCAGGCCCAGAAGGCCGAGCGCTGGCTGGATGCGGCGTCGAGCTGGCCGGCCGAGTGGGTCGACGTGTTCGGCCTCAACGACACCTTCGTGACCGTCACCCCGGAGCAGATGCGTGAGCTGAACACTCGGCTGTACGTGCTGCTGGCCGAGTACCGGACCATCGGCGAGGGTGACCCACGGGCCTGCCGGGCGTCCGTCGATGTCTTCGCCCGGCCGTTGGACCCGGACGTCGTGCCCGGGTCCGACGCGCCCGACAACGACGGGTCCGACTCGGACGGGGCGGAACGATGACCCGGGATCCGGTGAGCGCGGTCGCCGCGCGGCGAACCCTGCTGCTGCTGATGGCCACCCGGTGGTTCCCGGTGGGACTCATCATCGGTCTGGTCACGCTGCTGATGCTGGAGCGCGGGCTGAGCCTCAGCCAGGTCGCGTTCGCCATCGCCGCTCAGGGGATCGTGCTGCTGGTCCTCGAGCTGCCGACGGGCGGGCTGGCCGATGCCGTGGGCCGCCGCCCGGTGCTGATCATCGCGGGCGCGGTCGCGGTCGTTGCCGCGGGCATCTTCGTGCTCGCTCCCAGCTTCCCGATCTTCGTCCTGGCCTGGGCTCTGCAGGGTATCTTCCGCGCCCTCGACTCCGGACCGCTCGAGGCCTGGTACGTCGACGCGGCGCACGCCGAGGACCCGGAGGCGCCGGTCGAGCGCGCGCTTTCCCTGGCCGGAACCGTCCTCGGTCTGGCCATCGCCGTGGGAGCGTTGGGCTCCGGCGGTCTGGTCGCCTGGGCCCCGATTCCCGGCTGGAGCCCACTGCTGCTGCCGTTCCTGATCGCCATCGGGATCAACGTGCTGCACCTGGTGCTCACAATCGTCCTGGTGCGGGAGAGCCGGCCGGTCGTGGCCGGATCGCGGTGGCACCGGGCGGTCGGTTCGGTGCGCGAGGTGCCGCGTACGGTCGCCGCAGGCATCGGGCTCCTCCGGACCGCTCCGGTGCTGCGCAGCGTGGTGCTGGTCGAGGTGTTCTGGAGCGTGGCGATGATCGCCTTCGAGACCTTCAACCAGGTCCGGCTGGCCGAGCTGGTCGGCGGCGAGGAGCGGGCCGGCGCCATCATCGGTCCGGTGTCGGCGGTGTCCTGGGGATTGTTCGCCGGGGGCGCGGCGCTGGCCGGCCTGGCCAGCCGCTGGATCGGCGTCGCCTGGACGGCCCTGCTCGCCCGCGTACTCAACGGCGCGTTCGTCGTCCTGATGGGTCTCGCTGCCGGTCCGGTCGGACTGATCGCCGCCTTCCTGGCCGCCTACGCCCTGCACGGCACGGCGGGACCGATGCACAACACCCTGCTGCACCGGCAGGCCGGGCCGGCCAACCGGGCGACCGTGCTCTCCATCAACTCCATGGTCGCCGGCGGCGCGGCCAGCCTGGGTCTGCTGGTGCTCGGTCCGCTCGCGGAGTACACGTCCACGGCCACCGCCATCCTGGTTGCCGGCGCGTTCAGCATCCTCGGTGCCGTGCTCTACCTCCCCGCCCGGCGCCAGGAACGCCAGGGCGTGCGAGCGCCGGACCTCGAGTCGGCCGACGCCTGACGCCTATCGTGCAGATCCGTCCGGCGGCGCCGGCTCAGAAGGCCGCTGCCGCGAGGTTGGCCAGGATCGCGTCGGCGGTGGCGGCCGGACTGAGGTCGCTGGAGTCGAGCCAGTACCCGAGCCGCGGAGTGTCCTCACGCAGCACCCGGTCCAGGTCGGCGGGGGAGAAGCCGGCGTAGCCGGTCTTGGCCCGTGCCTGCTCCCGCCGTTCCAACGTCGCGACGCTGGGCGCCAGCACCACCAGATAGCGGTCCGGGGTGGCGATCCGGCCGACGAAGTCGGCCAGCTCCCGACCGATGACCACGTCCTGCAGCACGACCGTGAACCCGGCGGCGGCGTACCGATCGGCCGTGTACGTGGCGAGCTCGTAGCGCAGCCGGAGCTGGGCCAGGGCCTCAGGCGAGACGATCGGTCCCATGTCGGCCCGGCCGTTGACCACCATCCGCCGGAACATGTCCCCGCGGACGTGCACCGAGCGCGGCAGCCGCTCAGCCAGCAGGTTGGCCACCGTCGACTTCCCCGCGGCCATCGCTCCGGTCACCATGATCACCCGGCCACCGGACATGACTAGAGAATCCTCTCTTCGTAGGCCGCATCTGCGGCGTATGATCGCTGATCGTGCCGCACTATCGGATCTCTCAGGCCGCGAGCCTGCTCGGCGTATCGGACGACACCGTACGCCGGTGGATCGACTCCGGTCGGCTGCGAGCCACCGAGGGCAGTGGGGTGGCCACCATCGACGGGGCCGACCTGGCCGCTCACGCCCAGGAGATAGCCCGGGTGCCGGAGCTCGGCTCGCCGATCCGGGAGAGCGCCCGGAACCGGTTCACCGGACTGGTGACGCGGGTGGTCAAGGACACCGTGATGGCCCAGGTCGACCTGCAGTGCGGTCCCTTCCGCGTGGTGTCGCTGATGTCGGCCGAGGCGGCCGAGGAGCTGCGGCTGGAGCCCGGCGTGCTGGCGGTCGCCTCGGTCAAGTCCACCCATGTCGTCGTAGAGACACCGCAGACCCCATGACCGCGAGCGCGTCCGTCCAACGGGCCCTGGTCGTCGTCACGGCCATGCTGGTGGCGGCGTGTGGCAACGGGTCCGCGGAACCCGAGCCGGGCGCCGGCGAACGCAGCTCGGCCGCGGCCCCACCGATCACCGTGTTCGCCGCCGCCTCGCTGACCGAGGCGTTCACCCAGATCGGAGCGGACTTCACCGCCGCCTCCGGGAGCCCGGTGACGTTCAACTTCGGGTCCAGCGCGACCCTCGCCGCGCAGATCAACGCCGGCGCACCGGCCGATGTCCTCGCGGCGGCCAGCCCGGCCACCATGAAGACGGTGACCGACGCCGGCGGAGCCGCCGCCCCGGTCGACTTCGTCGCCAACTCGCTGCAGATCGCCGTGCCGAAGGGCAACCCGGCGAAGGTCACCGGGCTGCCCGACTTCGCCGACGAGAGCCGGACCATCGCCCTCTGTGCGCCGCAGGTACCGTGCGGCGCCGCGGCCGAGAAGGTGTTCGCTGCCGCCAGGATCACCCCGAGGCCGGACACGTTGGAGCAGGACGTCAAGGCGGCCCTGGCCAAGGTGGCCGCCGACGAGGTGGACGCCGCCCTGGTCTACCGGACGGACGTCCTCGCGGCCGCCGGCAAGGTGGAGGGGATCGACTTCCCGGAGTCGGTGCAGGCCGTCAACAGCTACCCGATCGCCGTGCTGACCGCATCGAGAGCATCCGGCACCGCTCAGGCCTTCGTCGACTACGTCCGCTCGCCCGAGGGCCAGGCCGTGCTGGGGCGAGCGGGCTTTGCCAGGCCCTAGTCCGGTCCGCGTCCCGGTACTGCTCGCCGCGCCCGCGGGCCTGGCCCTGCTCTTCCTGCTGCTGCCCCTGGCCGGGCTCCTCGTTAGGGCGCCCTGGGCCGATGCCGCCGGGGTGCTGGGGAGCCCTCAGGCCCGGCAGGCCCTCGGCCTGTCGCTGGTCACCGCCACCTTCTCGATGGCGCTGGCCGTGATCCTCGGCGTACCGCTGGCCTGGCTGCTCGCCCGACCCGGCCTGCGCGGCGCTTCGGTGCTGCGGGCGTTGGTCACCGTGCCGCTGGTGCTGCCTCCGGTGGTCGGCGGGGTGGCCCTGTTCACCATCCTCGGCCGATCCGGGCTGATCGGCCGGCCGCTGTACGAGCTGACCGGGTTCGCGTTCCCCTTCACCCCGTACGCGGTGGTGCTGGCCCAGACCTTCGTCGCCCTGCCCTTTCTGGTCCTCGCTGTTGAGGGGGCCCTGCGGGCCGCCGACCGGCGCTACGAGGAGGCCGCGGCGACCCTGGGCGCGCGGCCGCTGACCGTGTTCCGCCGGGTGACGCTGCCGCTGGTCGGACCGGGGATCGCCGCCGGCGCGGTGCTGGCCTGGGCGCGGGCGCTGGGGGAGTTCGGCGCGACCATCACCTTCGCCGGCAACTTCCCCGGGACGACCCGGACCATGCCGCTGGAGGTCTACCTGGCCCTGGAGACCGACCCCGCTGCCGCCCTGCTGCTCTCGGTGCTCCTGCTCGCCGTCTCGGTGGCCGTGCTTCTGCTGCTCCGCGACCGCTGGGTTTCCCGGTGGTAGCCGGCCTGGTCGCTGACCTCACCGTGCGGCGCGACGCGTTCACCCTCGAGCTGGCGCTCACGGCCGGACCCGGGGAGGTGGTCGTGCTGCTCGGACCGAACGCCGCGGGCAAGTCCACCGCGCTGCGGGCCCTGGCCGGGCTGCTCCCGCTGGACGCCGGCCGGATCGCGGTGGACGACGCCGTGCTGGCCGATCCGGACTCGGGCATCCAGGTGCCGCCCCACGCCCGACCGGTCGGCGTGGTGTTCCAGGACTATCTGTTGTTCCCGCACCTGAGCGTGCTGGACAACGTCGCGTTCGGACCGCAGGCCCACGGCGTCCGGCGGGCGGACGCCCGGCGCCATGCGCGGAGCTGGCTGGAGCGGATCGGGATCGCCGAGCTGGCCGGGTCCCGACCGCGGTCGATCTCCGGGGGGCAGGCCCAACGGGTGGCTGTGGCTCGGGCGCTGGCCACCGAGCCGGCCCTGCTGCTGCTCGACGAGCCCTTGGCCGCCCTGGACGCCCGGACCCGACTGCAGGTCCGGGCCGAGCTGCGCCGGCACCTGACCGGGTTCACGGGCGCCACCGTGCTGGTCACCCACGACCCGGTGGACGCCGCGGTGCTCGGCGACCGGCTGGTGGTGGTCGAGGACGGTCGGGTGGTGCAGTCCGGTGCGCCGGCCGAGGTAGCCCGGCACCCGCGCACCGACTACGTGGCTCGGCTGGTCGGGCTCAACCTGCTGGCCGGCACGGCCGTCGGTCAGCAGGTGCGGCTGCCCGCCGGTGGTGCGGTGACGGCGGCCGAGCAGCACGAGGGCGACGTGTACGCGGCGTTCCGCCCGGCCGCGGTGGCGCTGTTCCCCGCCCGGCCGGCAGGATCGCCGCGCAACGTCTGGCCGGGTCGCATCGTCGGGCTGGAACCGCACGGCGACGGCGTACGCGTGGAGGTCGCTGGGGCGCCCGACCCCGCCACCACGCTGCTGGCCGAGGTGACCCCGGCCGCGGTGGCCGAGCTGGGCCTGGTCCCGGGGACCGAGGTCTGGGCGGCGGTCAAGGCCTCCGACATCACGGTCTATCCCCGTCCCTAGCTCGACGGGTGCGCCGGTCCCATGTGGGAAGGTGACTCGGTGGACCTGCGGGCAGCGTTCTGGCCGCTGCTCGGCAACTGGACCGGGGTCGAGCAGCTCGGACCGGACCACACCGCCCGGGCCATGGTCGTGATCAAGCTGGACCTGCAGGACCGGGTGGTGCTGCAGGACTACCGGCGGGTCGCCGACGACGGCACCGAGCTGGTCGGCCACGGGGTGTTCCTGGTCGACCCGGCGGGCGGGGAGCTGCTGTGGTGGTTCTTCGACTCGACCGGGCTTCCGCCGACCCCGCGGCCCGGCCGCTGGACCGACGATGCGCTGCTGCTCGGCCCGGAGGGTGAGCACCGGATGTGGCTGGACGGCGAGCTGCTCCGGTGGACCGGTCCCGGTCTCGACGGCCGCTACCAGCGGATCTCGGGCCACTGACTGCTGATCAGCAGCGCCGCTGTCGCGCGAATCGCCTTTGGCTTGGCGCCAACCGTGTGGCGGAGCCCGCGCTAGCCCGGACTGACCTCGACGACCGTCTTGTCGCCGTGGCGGGCGGCCGCCGCGGTGAACGCGGCCGCCGCGTCGGTCAACGGGAACCGGGCCGTGACCAGGGCATCCAGGTCGATGCCGGACGTGGCGAGGGCAATGGCTCGGGGGTAGGTGTCGTGCATCCGGCGGACCAGGACGAAGGACAGGCCTCTACGCCGGGCCTCCGCCGCAGGGAAGCTCGACCGGGCCTCCGACGGGATGCCGGCCAGAGCGACGCGGGCGCCGGGCCGGGCGCTGCGCGTTGCCGTGCTGATCGCGTCGTCCGTCCCGGCCGCCTCGACGACGACGTCCACGCCGCGGCCGGCCGTGGTCTCGGCCAGCGCCTCCGGTGCCGTCTCCGGCGCCCAGGCCGCGTCCGCTCCGGCCCGGAGCGCGGACTCCCGGCGATGGGCCAGCGGCTCGGTGACGAAGACCCGCCGAGCCCCGGAGCGCAGGGCCACCTGGACGGCGAGGACCCCGATCGGTCCGGCCCCGACGACCAGGACGTCGTGCCCGAGGCGGACGTGGGCCAGGCCGACGGCGTGGATGGCCACCCCGAGCGGCTCCAGCAGCGCTCCGGCGTCGTTGCTCAGGAAGTCGGGAAGCGGGTGCAGCAGCCGGTCCGGCCAGGCCAGCTGCTCCTGCAGCCCGCCATCGAGGTCGCGGTGGCCGGCGAAGCGGACGTCGGGACATAGGTTGCCGTGCCCGGCCCGGCACTGCTCGCACTCCCCGCAGGGGATGGCCGGGTCGACGGCGACCCGGCGTCCGGCGTACGGCCCGTCCAGAGCGACGGCGGCGAACTCGTGCCCGGGCACCACGGGATGCTCCAGCCCGACCTCGCCGATGCCCCCCTCGGTGAACCAGTGCAGGTCGGAGCCGCAGATGCCGACCGAGGTGACCGCGATCCGCGACCACCCCTCGGGCGGTGACCAGGGTGGGGCTTCGTCGGCCAGCCGGAGGTCACCGGCGCCGTGCAGCCGTGCCGCGCGAGGCATGGCGCTCAGCCGCCCAGTCCGAGCCGGTGGTATGCGGCGTTCCCGCGAAGCTCGGAGCGGAACCGGCGGGGACTCGTGTCCTCGTCGATCACCAGCAGCTCGGTGTGCAGCATCTCGGCGAGGTCGGCGAGCTCCTCGGTGCCCACCGCGGTGGACAGCACGGTGTGGTGCGGTCCGCCGGCGGTCAGCCAGCACTCGGTGGAGGTGCCCAACGAGGGCGCCGGCTTCCACACGGCGCGCGCGACCGGCAGGTTCGGCAGCGGCTCGTCGGGCG
>DATHBQ010000310.1:0-3340 GCA_035296105.1 Propionibacteriaceae bacterium
GGGGCGACTTCGCCGTCGTCGGGACCTACGACGGCAGGCGCTTCACGACCGCCAAGACGGTCGAACCGGCATCTCCTGCTCGGGCGGACGCACCGGATCCGAACTTGGCCTCCCCCTGCCCGGAGCCCGCTGGAGGCTGGCGCGCGCCGGAGCCCGAGCGAGCGACGTACCAGACCCAGGAGCGGGCCGCCCGGCTGGCCATGCGCCTTCCGGACTACGGCGACATCTGGATCGACGACCGCGGCGACCAGGCCCAGATCCCGACCGCCATCGTGCTCAACGTCAGCGTGACCGAGGACCTCCCTGGCGCCGAGCAGGCCCTTCGCCGGGTCTGGGGCGGCGCGCTCTGCGTCTCGAGGGCCGAGCGCACGCACGCCGAGCTGGCGAAGATCCGGGGCGAGCTGAGCGACACCCCTCGCTTGCTGGGCAGCGGCGTCGGATTCGGACACGTGGACCTGACGGTGGTGCATGACGACGGCACCCTGCAGCAGACGTTGGACCGTCGGTACAGCAAGGGCCTGGTTCGCGTCGGCTCCGCGCTGAAGCCGTACTCCCAGTAGCGGGCCGACCTGACCGGCTGTCGCCGCCTGTATCGAATCGGATGTTTTCGAACTCATCTCCTCCAGAGTCGCCATTCGGTAGGTTCCGCACCAGCCAGCCACGCAGAACATCTCAGTCAAGGAGTTGCCCCATGCCCCGCATCCTGCGCCGCGCCGCCGCCGTCGTCGCCGCTGCCCTCGTGCCCGCCGCGATCCTGGTGCCGACCGCGCACGCCGACATCGCCGAGTTCCCCGATCCCGGCGCTCACATCACCAAGCTTCGGGTGGTCCATGGCCCGGCCACGGTGGGCGTCACCGCGTTCGACGCCGACATGGAGTTCACCACCTACTACCGGTTCTGGCTGGACACCAACGCCAGCGATCCGGGTCCGGAGTACCGGGTGGACGTCAACCCCAACAGCGAGGTCATCCCGCTGCTGAAGGTGGCCAACTTCGCCAGCCCCGGCATCAAGCAGCCCTCCTGCACCGGTCTGCGGGTCCAGGCCGATGCCAGTGGCGACGACGAGTTCGCCAAGGTCATCGTGCCGCGCAGCTGCATGGGAACCCCGAGCCGGGTGCGGGTCAACGTCGTGGGCTACTACGAGGATCCCGACATCACCGACTGGGCCCCGGGCACCGAGCGGTTCACCGCCTGGGTCAACCGCTAGGACGCCGGCCCTTCGACAGGCTCAGGACGCGTGATCCCTGAGCCTGTCGAAGGAAGCAGTGCCGCACCTTCCGCGGGCACCAGCTCCACCCGGCCGTGCCGGCGCGCCCGCTCCGCCGCCCAGACGATCTCGTGGGTGTGCAGGCTGACCTGGGGCGAGGTGAGGATCCGGCCGGGATCGTCGTCGCGGACCGCGGCCAGGAAGCTGCGGGTCAGCGCCGCGTCGGCGCCCAGGTGGCCCTCGCCGGCCAGCGGGTCGCTCGGGTCCACGATCTGCATCGAGGTGCTCCGGCTGGTGACGAAGTCGAACACGTTGACCGAGTAGCCGTCGCCCTCGATCATTCCCCGGGTGCCGAAGATCCGGGTCTTGCGGAAGCTCATCGGGGTGAAGGCGGAGACGGTCACCGACGCGGTGACCCCGCCCGCGTACTCGATGTTGACCACCTGGTGGTCGACGACGTCGTTGTCGCAGTCGTACACGCACCGCCCGTACGGGCCGACCCGCAGCGCGTCGGTGATGGTCTCCCGGTTGACCTCGACGGCCAGGATCGACAACGGCCACCGCTGGGCGGCCGGCTCCTCGACGTGGTCGAGGTAGATGCGGCAGGCCGAGTACGGGCAGTCGGGCTCCACCGCGCAGTCCAGGCAGCGGGAACCGGCCGCGGCCGGCTTGTTGGCGGCGGTGAAGTGGGTGAGGCTGCCGAACGACGACACGCGCAGGGCCGGCCGGTCGACCACGAAGGACAGCCAGTCGAGGTCGTGGCAGCACTTGGCCAACAGCATCGGGCTCGACTCGTCCTCCCGCCGCCAGTTGCCCCGGACGTAGGAGTGCGCGAAATGCCACCAGCCGATCGGCTCGAGGTGCTCGACGGCGACGACATCCCCGATCGCGCCCTCGGCCAGGGCCGCCTTGATCGTCGTGGTGTACGCCGAGTAGCGCAGCACGTGCGCCACGCAGACGACCACGCCCGCCCGATCGGCCGCGGCCACGATCTGCCGAGCCTCCTCCTCGGTCGGGGCCATCGGCTTCTCCAGCAGCAGCGGCAGCCGACGGTCGAGGAAGGCGAGCGCCGGGGCGGTGTGCTGGCGGTCCGGCGTGGTCACCACCACCGCATCGACGTCGAGGTCCGGCCGGGCCGCGAGGTCCGGCCAGCTGGCCGTCGACCACTCGTCGGCGACCCCGAACTCGGCCGCCGCGGCCAGCCGCCGGTCCGGTCGGGGCTCGGCCAGCGCGGTGACCACCGCCGTTCCCGTCGCCACCGCCTCGCGACCGTAGGTCAGCCCACGGGAGCCCGCCCCGATGATCGCCAGTCGCAACGGCCGCTCGATGACCATCAGAGCCGACGCAGGCAGTCGGTGAAGTGGTCGGCGAACCCCGCCGGATCCACATCGGTGGCGATCCGGGCGTTGGCGGGCCGGTCGGCCGAGGTGTGGTGGTCGGCCACCATCACCCCGCGGGCGACGCCCTCGAGCTGGACGTCGAGGTTCACCGCCGAGAAGCTCAGCAGGTCCGGCCGGGTGACGGCGGCCACGGCCAGCGGGTCGTGCAACGGACAGGAGTCCGTCGCCGGGTCGTCCGTCGCCTTCAGGTGGTCGATCCAGGCGACCGAGTAACGGCTCGCGCACGCGATGAAGGGATGCGGATCGGCGGCCATCTCCTCCGCCACGCGGCAGGTCAACCGGACCCGTCGGGTCACGTCCAGCCCCACCCAGGTGGCCATCACCCCACTCTGCAGCACAATCCGGGCCGCCGCAGGATCGCTCCAGACATTGAACTCACCCGGCAGGTCCGCCGGAGGTCGATCCCGGGGTCGGCCACGGCCAACGCCAGGGCGATGCCGTCGTCGATGTCGCTGCCCGGCGCCCCCATGGCCTGGTCCAGGTCCAGCAGCACCGGGGTCATGCCGTTGCCTCGTGCACCGAGGCGGCCTCGGGGTGCAGGTCCGGTCCGGACAGGACGTAGACCACGAAGGGCTCCCGACCGGCATTGATGACGTCGACCCCCGCGGTGGCGGCGGCGAAGGCGACGAGCAGCTCGTCCCGGCCGGGCTCGCCCCCGGCCAGCTCCTGGCCGCCCCAGATCCCGGCGCCCGACCAGGCGAACACGCTGTAGACGCCGGGCTCGACGATCCGG
>DATHBQ010000311.1:0-2464 GCA_035296105.1 Propionibacteriaceae bacterium
CACTCGTCGGCAGCGCGCGGCAGGGAAGCTGTGCTGGTGGCTGAGCGAGTACGTATCCGCGGGATCGATGACGACGAGGGGCAGCGCCTGCTGCGGATCATCCGCCGGGGCAGCGGGTCGGTGGACGTGGCGGCGGGCGCAGATGGTGCTGCTCTCCGCGCAGCGCATGCCGGTGGCGAAGATCGCCGAGGTCACGTTCACCAGCCCCGACCGGGTCCGGGACGTGATCCACAACTTCAACACCGACGGCTTCGATTCGCTGTATCCGCGCTATGCCGGCGGCCGGCCGCCGAAGTTCGACCTCAAGCAGCGGGCCGCGATCAAAAAGATCGCGCTGTCCCGCCCGGCCGATCACGACCTGCCGTTCTCGGTCTGGAGCCTGTCGAAGCTGGCCGACTTCCTGGTCGCCGAGGGGGTGGTCGACGACATCTCACACGAGGGCCTGCGGGCTCTGCTGCATGACGAGGACGTCAGCTTTCAAGCGGTGAAGAGCTTCAAGACCAGCACCGACCCGGACTACGACGCCAAGACCGACCGGGTGCTGCAGCTCTACGCCCTCGCCGACGGCCTGATCGAACCCGGGCCGGCGGATCCGACAATCGTGTTCTGCGTCGATGAGTTCGGGCCGTTGAACCTCCAGCCGCATCCGGGCAGGCAGTGGGCCCCGGTGGCCTGCGGCCGCGGGGATCCGGCCGCCCCGCGGCGCCGCCGGCGGCGGGCGACCTACACCCGGCCGCACGGCGTTCGGCACCTGATGGCCGCCCTGGACCTGGCCCGGGACAAGCTCTACGGCCACGTCACCCGGCGGAAGGGCCGCACCCAGTTCCTGGCCTTCTGCCGCTACCTGCGCTCGCTCTATCCGCCGACGGTGCGGATCGCGATCGTCTGCGACAACTTCAGCCCGCACCTATCGACCAAGACCGACTCCCGGGTCGGGGACTGGGCCGCGGCGAACAACGTCGAGATCGCCCACACACCCTTCTACGGCTCCTGGCTCAACCGGATCGAGCCGCAGTTCACCGCGCTGCGCTACTTCACCCTCGACGGCACCGACCACACCACCCACCGCGAGCAGGCCCGCATGATCCGCCGCTACATCGCCTGGCGAAACGGTCACATCACCGACCCGAAGCTCCGCAAGGTGATCAAGCGAGCCTCAACCATCAAGCGGGCGAAGGTTGCCTGACCCGGCACTAGTGCTGCGTTCCTCAAAGCAGGTAGGTAAAGCGGCGCCGGCGAGGTCGTGGCGGGGGCGGCGGCCGTCCCCAGACCCATGGCTTGGCGTGGGTATTCAGCTGGGCGGTGGCCACCGCGGTGGCCTGGGCGATCTCGGTCGGGTCGGCGAAGGTCTGCCCGGCCAGGGCGTGCCGGCGGAAGATCCGCCACCAGGCCTCCTGCAGGTTCAGCCAGCAGGCGCCCTTGGGGATGAAGACCTGCTCGATGCGTGGATGCCCGGCCAGCCAGGCCCGCGTGGTGACGCTGGAATGGCTGGACAGGTTGTCGGTGATCACCGCGATCGTCCCGGTGGGGTTGGCCCGCTCGAGCCGGGCGAGGAACCCCTGCCAGTGGGCGCTGTTGCGTGACGGCGCGCACATGGTGACGGCCTGGCCGTCGCCGATCCGCAGGCCGCCGTAGATCCAAGTCTTCTCCGGTCCCCGGCTGTAGGTCAGCGGTGCCTTCACCCGGTGGTCGTCCGGGGTCCAGCCCGGCGGTGGGTCGAAGGTCCGCGGCGTCACCGGGCCGAGCTCGTCGGCGGCGATGACCGTGGTGTCCGGTGGTGGATGCGTGTAGTAGTCCACGACCCGCGTTCTTTTGGGCTGAAGTCCGGATCGGCGCTGGCCGCCCAGGAGCGGGGGCGGCGCCAGCGCACGCCTCCGGCCAGCAGGATCCGGCGCACCTGGGAGCGGGCGATGTCGATGCCGGCCGCCCGCGCCGCGGCGGTCAGCGCGTCCAGGG
Source organism: Propionibacteriaceae bacterium (assembly GCA_035296105.1). Lineage (GTDB taxonomy): Bacteria > Actinomycetota > Actinomycetes > Propionibacteriales > Propionibacteriaceae > Microlunatus. The sequence continues at coordinate 1,957 of DATHBQ010000311.1, forward strand.
TCCACACCGCCGGGCCCGTGGCGTCGGCGGCGACCAGTTCGCCGGCGCCGTCGCGGACCAGCCGCCCCGGCGGCGGGCTGGCCACCAGGGCGATCAGCTGCGAGCGCTGGTCCTGGCTGATCCGCGGTTTGCGCCCGACGCCGGGCCGGTCACCGAGCCCGTCCAGCCCGTCGGCGGCGAAGCGGGCCAGCCGGTAGCGCACCGCCTTCGGGCTACACCCCAGTGCTCGGGCGATGGCCGGCACCCGCAGCCCGTCCCAGGACATCGCGATGATCTGCGCCCGGCGGATCCAGTCCGCCGGAGCATGCCGGGCTCCGGCCAGCTTGCGGATCTTGCGCTCCTCGACCGCATCCACCGGCGGGCGGGCGAACAGCAGCTTCGGCATGGTCGATCACCACCACGGCGCCAACCTCGGGATACCTAACCTACCCCCGCATTGAGGAACGCAGCACTAGGCCGGGCGGGAGTCACGGGTGTGTGCGCTGGCGGGGCGGAGCGGCACGGGCAG
>DATHBQ010000312.1:0-6680 GCA_035296105.1 Propionibacteriaceae bacterium
GGTCTGATCTATTGCGAATACCTCACCGGGTCACTGCCTGCCTTCGATGCCGCTACCTACCACGAGGCAGCCGTTGCCGTCCGCAACGGCGAGACCCTCCGGATGCCCCGGACAGGTGTTCCACCCGTTCTGGCAGATCTCGTCGACGAGATGCTGCTCGCCGACCCAGCCAGCCGTCCGACAACGGGACGGGTGCATTCCACGCTGATGGCCTTCCGGCCGGCCGTTGCCCCCGCGGACACGCCCACCGCAGCGCCGACCGCTCTACGCGGAAAGGGTCTGCGCACAACGCTTCGGCGCAGTGGAGCCGAATCCGGGTCCAGCGGTCGCCTGGTAGGAAAGCTGGTCCAGCGACTCACAGACCGGACGACCAAATGAGTGCCATCTGGCGCTGCCGCGTCTGCGAGGGCGTGAACCAGGGCGGCCGGGTCTGCGCCACCTGCGGCACGGAGGTGCCGCGGGGCGAACCGCTGCGGGCCGCGGTCCGTACGCGGCTGCCGAACACCTTGCCGCCGGCCCCGCCCCCGGTGCCACCGACCCTACGCCGACGAGAGCTGCGGACCATGCCGACTCCGGCGGACCTGAACCGGGTGGATCCCGACGGCCGGTTCGAAGCGTTCGACGGGTTCACCATCCTCCCCATGCCGGGTGGATGCATCGTGTTCGGCCGCTGACCTCCGCTAGCTGGCGCGGCTTGACCTCCGCAGCGCGCGGAGGCCGACGTAGACCAGCCCTCCGGCGGCGAGCCAGGGGCCGGCGACGATGATCGGGTCGAGCGTCTGGTGCACGAGGTCGGCGCGCTTCTTGCCGACGCGCGACGCGATCGGGTGGCGCTTGAACTCGCTCAGCACGCCGGTCTGTGTGATCGGGTTGTCCGGCCGCAGGCTGACCAGCGACTTCAGGTGCGCCTCCCCCGCGTCGACCCGGTCGGCGGCCAGCAGCAGCAGCCAGTGGGCGGCGCGGCCCTCGCTGTACCGCCGGTAGGCCACCTTGCGGATGGCCCCGGACAGGCCCGTCGGCGGGCAGGAGGTGCCGAAGACGGGCGGCAGGATCTTGTGCTCGATCGAGCGTTCCCGCGGCCAGTTCTCGGGTTGGCGGTCCGGGAAGTCCCAGTGCGCTCCGCTCGCGGCCGGGTCGAATCGCTCCCGCGGGACGCTGGGCCGGTCCTTCGGGTCGAGGTCGGCGCCCCAGCCGGGGATGCGGGCACGCAGCTGGTCGGGGGTCTCGGGCAGCGGCGGCTTGTCAGCGGTGTACGGCATCGTCGTTTCTCCTGCTCAGCCGGCGTTCGGGACGATCAGTGTCTTGATGCAGTTGTCCAGCTTGGCCGAGAACATGTGGTAGCCCTCGGCGATGTGCTCGAGTGGGAGCCGGTGGGTGACGATGTCGCTCGGCTTCAGGTAACCGTTGCGGATGTGCTCGAACAGCCGCGGCCACTGGCGCTTGACCGGGGCCTGGTTCATCCGCAGGGTCAGCCCCTTGTTCAGGGCGTCGCCGAACTTGACGGCGCTGAACATGGGCCCGTACGCGCCCATCACCGAGACGGTCCCGCCCTTGCGGACCCCGTCGATGGCCCAGTTCAGCGCGATCGGGGATCCGCCCTGCAGCTTCAGCTTGGCTGAGGTGACGTGCTGCATGAAGTTGCCGTCGGCCTCCGCTCCGGCCGCGTCGATCACCGAGTCGGCGCCGAGGTAGCCGGTCATCTTCTTCATCTCGACCACGATGTCGTCGTACTCGGTGAAGTTGTACGTCTCGGCGTGTGCGAACGTGCGGGCCTTCTCCAGCCGGTACTCGAGGTGGTCGATGACGATGACCCGGCCGGCGCCCATCAGCCACGCCGACTTGGCCGCGTACAGCCCAACCGGGCCGGCACCGCGGACGATCACCACGTCGCCCTCGACGATGTCGGCGAGCTGGGCCCCGAAGTAGCCGGTGGACAGGGCGTCGGTGAGCAGCACCGCGTCCTCGTCGGCCATCCAGTCCGGGATGAGGCTGGGACCGACATCGGCGAACGGCACCCGGACGAACTCCGCCTGCCCGCCGTCGTAGCCGCCGCAGGTGTGGGAGTAGCCGTAGATGCCGCCGACCGCGGTGGCGTTCGGGTTGACGTTGTGACAGTTGGAGTAGAGCCCTCGAGCGCAGAAGAAGCACGAGCCGCAGTAGATGTTGAACGGCACCATCACCCGGTCGCCGGGCTTGAGGTTCTGCACCGACGGGCCGACCTGGTGCACCACGCCGATGAACTCGTGGCCGAACGTCATCCCGACCCGGGTGTCCGGCATCATCCCGTGGTACAGGTGCAGGTCCGATCCGCAGATCGCCGCCAGGGTGACCCGGATGATGGCGTCGTTCGGGTGCTCGATGGGCGGAATGTCCTTCTCCTCCACGCGGATCTTGTACGCCCCGCGATAGACCATCGCTCGCATCGTGCCCTCCCTTGCCCGGCGGCTGGTTCCCTCCTGGCCTACCCCTGTCCGGCAGGACATACGCATCCGGGCCGACACGCCCGTACGAGAACCCGGGATCACGGCCGTGTTGCTTCACGATGAGACCTAGGCATCTCGGGCGGCTGCTGGCGCCCGCGTTTCGTCGGGGGTCGAAATGGGCAGTGGCGTCCGCATCCGCTGGGACCGGGTCTGCATCCTGCTCGCCGGCCTCACCGTGCTGATGGTCGTCATCGGGCACGCCATCGTGCGGGGCGTCACCGCCGACGAGGCCGCGAGCAGCGACCCACCGGCGGCGCCGATCGCGGAGCCGGTGGCCAGATCGTGCCCGCCGGCCTCCGGTGACGAGCTGCGGACGGCGCCGCACGATGACGGTCAGCGGACGGTCGCCCTGACCTTCGACGACGGCCCGGGCGAGTGGACCGACGACGTGCTCGCCGTCCTGGCCCGGGAGGACGTCAAGGCGACGTTCTTCGTCATCGGTCGCGAGGCGGCGGCCGCTCCGGAGATGGTCCGGCAGATGTTCGCCGCCGGCCACGCCGTGGAGAACCACAGCTGGTCGCATCCCTCGGCCGGTCGTAGTGGCCACTGGAACTCGCGGCTGATCGGCAAGGAGATCCGGCGGACGACGGCGAAGATCTCCGACATCACCGGGCAGCCGCCGTGCTTCTTCCGTCCGCCGCAGGGGGTCGTGCCCGGCTCGGAGCGCCCGGCCCGGGCCGCCGGTCTCACCATGACCCTGTGGTCGGTTGACACCCGGGACTGGGCCACCCGCGGCACGAAGGCCGCCGAGACCATCCGCACCCGGGCCCGGACCGGACTGGAAGAGCCGAACCCGATCATCCTGCTGCACGACGGCGGCGGCGACCGGCGAGCCACCCTGGCGGCCCTGCCGGGCATCATCGCGGACTACCGCGACGCCGGGTACGCCTTCGTCACCCTGCAGACCGGCCGCCTCTAACCCCTTGCCCCTGAATCTGCTACGCGCGTTTCATCACCTCCCGGCGTGTCGCGGGCTGGGGCCGCGTCTGGCGTAGCGAAACCAGAATCGGAGTCAGCGGGCGATCATGCCGGCGGACAGGTCGATGTCGGCCCCGCACAGGCCCGGCATCTGCAGCATCGCGACCACCGCGGCGCCCACCTCCTCCTCGGTGACCATCCGCTGCAGGGCCGCGCGGGAGACGAACTCCCGCTCGGCCTCGGCCGGCGTGGTGCCGGTGCGCTCGGCCTCACGGGCGAAGTTCCGCTCCATCCGTGGGCCCCTGACCGGCCCGGGCGAGAGCGAGTTGACGATCACCCCGAGCGGGCCGACCTCGTGGGCCAGGGTCGCGGTCAGTCCGATCACCGCCATCTTCGACGCGGTGTAGGGCGTTCGGCGGGCGAGCGGCCGCTTGCCGCTCACCGACGCCAGGTTGACCACGTCCCCGCTGCCGCGGGCGACCATGGCCGGCAGAAAGGCCCGGCACATCAGGAACACTCCGCGCACGTTGACGGCGAACACGTCGTCCCACTCGGCGACGGAGACGTCGACCAGCGAGGCCACCGGGCCGGCGACGCCCGCGTTGTTGACCAGGACCGACACGTCCGCGTCCGCCACTCGAGCGGCCAGATCGGCGACCGACGCCTCGTCGGCGACGTCACAGACCTCGGCCCGAGCAGCCGGACCGACCTCGGCGGCCACGGCAGCCAGCTTCTCGGCGTCGCGGCCGACCAGGACCGTACGCGCGCCGGCGGCGGCGAGCGCGTGGGCGATGGCCCGGCCGAGGCCGTTCCCGGCGCCGGTGACCAGCGCCGTCCGGCCCCGGATCGGCTCCGTCATGTGTGCCCTTCGACAGGCTCAGGGCACATCAGCAGCGCTTCGACAGGCTCAGCCCGCATTCCAGGATCAGCGTGCATCGGTGGACATGCTGGCCGGCGCCCAGGGCAGCGGCGCCCCGGCGTACTTGTGCGCCCGGACGTCACCGGACCGGGCATGGCCCTCGAACAGCTCCACCCGGGCCGCCCGTCCGCACAGCTCCCCGAGCCAAGCGCTGGCCGCCGGGTCGGTGACCTCCTGGTAGGTGACGGTCTTCAGGTACTTGCCGACCCACAGGCCGCCGGTGTACGTCGCCGCCTTGCGCGTGGGCAGGGTGTGGTTGGTGCCGATCACCTTGTCGCCGTACGAGACGCAGGTGCCCTCACCCAGGAAGATCGCCCCGAAGTTGCGCATCTTGGCCAGGGCCTCGCGGGGGTTGCTGGTCAGGATCTGGACGTGCTCGGAGGCGTACTGGTCGGCGAGCGCGTACGCCTCGTCGAGCGTCTCCACCACCGCGACCTCGCCGTGGTCCCGCCACGCCGGACCGGCGAAGTCGGCGGTCGGCATGTCGACCAGGATCTCCTCGACCAGCTCGATCACCCGCCGGCCCTGGGCCTCGGACGTGGTGATCAGCACGGCGGGCGAGTCGGGGCCGTGCTCGGCCTGGCTGAGCAGGTCGACGGCCACCACGAACGGGTCGGCCGCGTCGTCGGCCACGATCAGCGTCTCGGTCGGACCGGCGAACAGGTCGATGCCCACCTCACCGAACAGCTGCCGCTTGGCCTCGGCGACGTACGCGTTGCCCGGGCCGGTCAGCAGGTCCACCTTGCCGATCGTCTCGGTGCCGATCGCCATAGCGGCGACCGCCTGGGTGCCGCCGAGCAGGAAGATCTCGTCCGCGCCGGCGAGGTGCAGGGCGGCCACCGTGGCCGCCGGGATCTCGCCCCGGATCGGCGGCGTGCAAGCGGTCACCCGTTCCACCCCGGCCACCTTGGCGGTGACCACGGTCATGTGCGCCGAGGCGACCAGCGGGTAGCGGCCACCCGGCACGTAGGCTCCGGCGGCGGCCACCGGGATGTTGCGCTGCCCGAGGTGCACGCCGGGCGACAGCTCGACCTCGAAGTCGGCCAGCGAGTCCCTCTGGTGCTGCGCGAACGCGCGAACCCGGTCCTGCACCGTCTCGATGTCCTCGATCGCCTGCGCCGGCACCCGGGCGACGATCTCGTCGATCTGCTCCGCGGAGAGCCGGAAGCTCTCCGGCGACCAGCGGTCGAACCTCTCGGAGTACTCGCGGACCGCCGCGTCGCCGCGCTCGCGGATGTCGGCGATCACCCCGGTCACCGTCTCCTTGACCCCGGCCAGGCGGGCGTCGTCGATCTCCTTGGCGGCACTGGACTTCAGGTAGGTGGGCACATCAGTTCCTCGGGATTGATTGGTAGAGCTCGGGACGTAGGTCGTCGAAGGCGTCGTTGTGCGGGCCGAGCCGCTTGTCGTCCGTCAGGGCGGGATCGATCTCGGCCGTGATGACGCCCGGCTGCTCGACCACCGCCTCGGCCAGGAGATAGCCGGTCACATCGCAGATGACGCTGCCGCCCGTGTACGCCTCACCGCGGTCGGCGCCACAGCGATCGGCGACGACCACGTACGCCTTGTTCTGGGCGGCGGCGGCCTGGGCCTTGGCGACCTCGACCGGCCGCTCACCCGCCGGCTTGCCGAGCAGCGGCCAGTTGGCCGGAGCGAGGAGGATCTGCGCCCCCTGGAGCGCGAGTTGCCGCGTCACCTCCGGGAACTCGAGGTCGTAGCAGACCATCAGCCCGATCCGCCCGACGCTGCTGTCCACCAAGGGCGGCGGTTGGTGGCCCGGCGTGAAGAGCAGCTTCTCCCGGTCCCAGAGATGGGTCTTGCGGTAGCACGTCAGCAGCTCACCCCGGTCGAGAACGACCGCGCTGTTGTACGGCCGGTCCAGGCCGGAGGTCTCGTTGAAGCCGGCCGCCAGCACGATCCCGTGCTCGGCCGACAGCTCCCGCAGAGCGGTGACGGTGGGCCCGTCCAACGGCTCGGCCCGCCGGGTGGCCTCGGCGGCGTCGGCGAAGCCCGACCCGGTGGTCACCAGCTCGGGCAGAACGACGAGATCGGCTCCGTCGGACACCGCCTGGGTCAGCAGCTGGACGGCCCCGCGCCAGGTTGCGTCCGGCTCGTCGACGTCGATGGCGACCTGCGCTGCCGCTACCCGGATCACGACCCTAGTACCCCGAAGTCGAAGGGCACTAGTCGTCCTCCGTGGCCGTCACCATGACCGCCACCGGGGCCAGGTAGCCGTTGGGGTCGAGCATCCAGCCAGCGTCGAAGGCGGACTCGATCACCTCGGGCGCCCACTCGAGCCGGACCCGACCGTCGCCGCTGTTGACCACCAGCAGCTCCCCGGTGCCCTCGGCCGCCGCATC
>DATHBQ010000313.1:0-1582 GCA_035296105.1 Propionibacteriaceae bacterium
TCAGGCGCAGCCGGACCCGCCTTCGGTGTCAGAGCATCGGACGGCCCTCCCGCAGAAGTGCCGGAACCAGGCTCCGCCTGGTCCCCACTCCCTCACGGTCGCGGCTCGCATCGGCCGCTACGTCATTCCGGGAACCGCTCTAGCAGGCCGCTGTAAAACCCGGCGGCTCGCGCTACACTCCCGGCCACCCCCACGGAGGCCGACGGATGCGAGGCAAGCGCGACACCCAGCCGCCGATGTTCTTCGCGATCAACGTCGAGGACCGCATCCGGCCGGACCACCCGCTGCGGCCGCTCAAGCGGATGATCGACGAGGAGCTGGCCGCGCTGTCGCCCCTGTTCGACGCCGCGTACGCGGCCGACGGGCGGCCGGGCGTGCCGCCCGAGCGGCTGCTCAAGGCCCTGCTCCTGCAGGCGCTCTACTCGGTCCGCAGCGAAACCCAACTGGTCGAGCGGGTCGACACGGACCTGCTGTTCCGCTGGTTCCTGGACATGGACCCGGCCGAGCCGGCGTTCGACCAGACGGCGTTCACCCGCAACCGCCCGCGGCTCGAGCGGCACGGGGTGGTCGCCGCGTTCTTCGACGGGGTCGTCCGCCGGGCGATGCGGGCCGGGCTGTGCAGCGACGACCACTTCTCGGTCGACGGGACGCTGATCGAGAGCCACGCGTCGATCAAGAGCTTCGTCCCGAAGGACGGCACCGGCACGGGCACGGGCGGTGACGCCAACGGGTTCAAGTCCCGCAACGCCGAGGTCGACTTCCACGGGCAGAAGCGGTCGAACGCGACGCACGCGAGCCGGACGGACCCGGAGGCCCGGCTGTACAAGAAGGCCGACGGGCAGCCGGCGAAGCTGTACCACGCCGGCCACGCGGTCACCGAGAACCGCCACGGGCTGGTGGTGGCGGTCGCGGTGACCGAGGCGTCGGGCGCGGCCGAGCCGGCGGCGGCCGAGGCGCTGGTCGACGCCCTGAGGGACCGGCTGGGCGTGCGGGTCGGGACGCTCGGCGGCGACAGGGGGTACGACTCGGGCCCGCACCTGATCGCGCTGGAGGGGCGGGGCGTCGAGCCGCACGTCGCGATGAAGGCCGGCCCGGTCGGCGGGACCGGCCGGCGGAAGAAGGCCGACCTGCCGCTGATCGCGGCCCGCCGGCGGATGGCGGAGCGGGCGCGGGGGGACCGGTACCGGGTCAGCCAGCGGTGCCGCAAGCGGGTCGAGGAGGCGTTCGGGTGGCTCAAGACGGTCGCCGGCCTGTACCGCACGCGGCTGGTCGGGCGGTGGAAGCTCGCCCAGCAGGTGCAGCTGGCGGCCGCGGCGTACAACTTGGTCCGGATGCGGCGGCTGGCCGCGTGAGCGGCGCGGCAGCGGCGGAAGCCGCCCGCCGGTCGCGGGGCGGGACGCGGCCGGCCGGCGCGGGGCTGCCGAGCGCTCGGCCGGAACAAAACGGAAGCCCGTCAGAAAGGCGGCGGTCGAGAACAGTGGGTTTTACAGCGGCCTGCTAGCGGGAAGCCGCTACACCAATACGCGCGTCACTTTAGCTTGGGGTTCTGGGTCGCCACGCCGCCAGGGTCGCGACCGTGCCG
>DATHBQ010000314.1:0-10023 GCA_035296105.1 Propionibacteriaceae bacterium
CCGGGACCTCCCTCCCGGCCCGTCCGTGAACTTTCGCCCCGAAAGGAGGCGGCATGACCCAGACCGCAGAACCGCGCACCGAGCCCGAGGCGCCTCGGGTGTCCGGCCTCGACCGGTACTTCGGGATCACCGCTCAGGGATCGACCATTCCGCGCGAGATCCGCGCCGGCTTCACCACCTGGCTGACGATGAGCTACATCCTGTTCGTCAACCCGCAGGTGCTGCTGCCCGCGATCCCGGTCCCGAACGCCTTCGTCCAGCTGCTGATGGCCACCTGCCTGGCCGCCGCCTTCGGCTCGCTGGCCATGGGCATCGTGGCCCGCTACCCGTTCGCGCAGGCTCCCGGGATGGGCCTGAACGCCTTCTTCTCCTTCACGGTGGTGGGCGCCCTCGGCTATCCCTGGCAGACCGCACTGGGCGCGGTCTTCGTCTCCGGGGTGCTGTTCGTGGTCCTCAGCGTGATCGGAGCCCGGCGGGCCATCGTCCGGGCGATCCCGCTGAGCCTGAAGTTCGCGATCACGGCCGGCATCGGGGCGTTCCTGGCGCTGCTCGGCTTCCGGAGCGCGGGGATCGTGGTGAGCAACGAGGCCACTCTGCTCGGCCTGGGCGACCTGAGGAGCCCGACGGCGTGGCTGGCGATCATCGGGCTGCTGGTCACCGCGGTCCTGATGCACCGCAAGATCAAGGGCGCCATCCTCTACGGGATCCTGTTCACCTCGTTGCTGGCCATCGTCACCCGGGTGAAGGTGTACACCGGGCCGGACGGCACGCTGACCGCCTTCTCCGGCTTCCGGAACGGGATCGTCGGGCTGCCGGTGTGGCCCGGTGACCTGTTCGCCCAGCTGGACATCGGCGCCGCGCTCGGGCTGGGTCTGTTCAGCGTGGTCTTCACCTTCTTCTTCGTCGATTTCTTCGACGCCACCGGGACGCTGACCGGCCTGGCCCAGCGGGCGGGCTACCTGGACGAGAAGGGCGACATGCCGCGCGCCCGTGTCACCTTCTCGATGGACGGGCTGGCCGCCATGTTCGGCGCGCTGGTGGGCACCTCGACCACGACCGCGTACGTGGAGAGTGCGTCGGGCATCGAGGAGGGCGGCCGTACCGGGCTCACCGCGACGGTGGTCGGCGCCCTCTTCGGGCTGTCCATGTTCCTCTGGCCGCTGGCCGGGGCCGTGCCGGGTGCGGCCACGGCACCCGCCCTCATCCTGGTGGGCGCGCTGATGATGGAGGGTATCCGGCACGTCGAGTGGGGCGAGATCGCCGAGGCCGTTCCGGCGTTCCTGACCATCATCCTGATGCCGCTGACGTTCTCGATCGCCAACGGCGTCAGCTTCGGGGTGATCAGCTACTGCCTGATCGGCCTGCTGAGCGGCCGGGTCCGGAAGGTCAGCCCCATCCTGTACCTGGTGGCCGCGCTGCTGCTGGCCCGCTACATCTTCCTGCCGGCAGGCTGAGGCAGAAGCGGCTCGCCGGCCGGGATACAAGTCGGGAGGGTGTGTCCGGTTCCTGTCCTCGACTCCGACAGATGGGTGAAGGCAACGCCAACCCACCCCCTGGAGGAGTCACCATGAGCACGAACGACCAGACCCTGCGATCCCACTACTTCGCCGCCTCCGGCGAGATCCTGGAGTACACCTACCAGCTGGACGGGGACACCCTCACCATCTGGTTCGGCGGCACCGTCTCCCCGGGCCAGGTTCGTCGGCACCTTCGACGCCACTGACACCTGCAACACCGACGCCTGGCACTGGCCCGGAGGAGGATACGAATCCAACATGACCCGCATCACCGACAACCCAGAACTGCAGGACGGGCGATGAAGGACCTGCGGGGTCTCACCATTCCGCAAGACTGCCGTCCCGGTGTCGCCAGATGACGTTCCGCCATCGGTGGGGCTCCGCGGCGACGCGCCGCACCTCGGCCTCGTCTACCTCGATGCCCAGGCCCGGGCCGGTCGGGCGCGGTAGGTAGCCGTCCTCGGCCCGGAACACCGACCGGTCGACCAGGTAGTCGAGCAGGGACGCGTCGGGACCGGCCTGGAGGTTCAGGCTCTGTTCCTGGATCAGGAAGTTCGGCGTGGCCAGGTCGACCTGCAGGCAGGCGGCCAGGGCGATCGGGCCGAGTGGGCAGTGCGGAGCCAGGCTGACCCCGTACGCCTCCGCCATGGCCGCGATCCGTCGGGTCTCGGAGATGCCTCCGGCGTGGGAGACGTCGGGCTGAGCCACCGCGATGCCGCTGGCGAGCACCTCGCGGAAGTCCCAGCGGGAGTACAGACGCTCGCCGGTGGCGATCGGGATCGGCGTCGACCCGACCAGGCGGGCCAGGTCCACCGAGAGCTCGGGCAGCAGCGGCTCCTCGACGAAGAAGGGCAGGTACGGCTCGAGCAGCGGGAGCACCCGACGCGCCATCGCCGGGGAGAAGCGGCCATGGAAGTCGATCGCCACATCGCAGTCCGGTCCGACCGCCTCCCGGACCGCGGCGACGCGCTCGACGACCAGGTCGACCTGGCGCGGCGTGTCGATGGCCGTGAGCTCCGCCGACCCGGTCATCTTGACCGCGGTCAGCCCGCTCTCCCTCTGGCGTCGGGCGTTCTCCGCGACCTCGGCGGGACGGTGACCACCGATCCCGCCGTAGATCCGGGCCTTGTCTCGCACCAGTCCGCCGAGCAGGGCGTGGACCGGTACGCCGTACGCCTTGCCGGCGATGTCCCACAGCGCCTGGTCGATCCCGGCGACCGCACTGGCCAGCACCGCGCCACCCCGGTAGAAGCCGCCCTTGGTCAGCACCTGCCAGGTGTCCTCGATCCGTAGCGCGTCGCTGCCGATCAGGTAGTCGCTGAGCTCGTCAACCGCGGCTTGTACGGTGCCCGCGCGGCCCTCGACCACGGGCTCGCCCCAGCCGACCAGTCCCTCGTCGGTGCTGATCTTGCAGAATAGCCAGCGCGGAGGAACCCGGAACGTCTCAACCGCGTTGATCTTCACGCGTCCTCCTGGTACTTGTCCGGTCTTGGCACAGTTGGGGAAAGGGGGTGGCGCCCATGATCGTCGCGAGGATAGGGCACCAGGCGGGGGTGCTGGCGATCGTGCTGGTGCTGATCCTCTCCGGCTGTCAGGTCGGGGCCACCCCGGGACCCGACGATCCTCTCGACTCCCCGGCCGCTGACCAGGCCGAACAGCATTCCGAACCCCCCGATGACGACGGCGGCACGGCGGCGGACCCGAAAAGCTGGTCGGTGACGCTGGCCTTCGCCGGCGATGTGCACTTCGAGGGCCGGCTGGCGGCTCTACCGGACCGTCGGGACGCCACCCTCGGTCCGATGTCGTCGGCGCTGCGCAGCGCCGACGTGGCCGTGGTCAACCTGGAGACCGCCCTCACCACGCGTGGGTCGCGGGCCGCAAAGGAGCTCGAGGACCCAACACGCCGCTACTGGTTCCGCAGCCCGCCGTCGGCCCTGGCCCTGCTGGCCCGGTCGGGCGTCGACGCGGTGTCCATGGCCAACAACCACGGCGCCGACTACGGCGCCGTCGGGCTCCGGGACACCTTGCGCGCGGCCCGCGACGCGCCGGTGGCCGTGATCGGTGTGGGCCGGGGACCCGAGCAGGCCTATCGGCCCTTCCGGACCTCCGTCGATGGCGTCGATATCGCCGTCCTCGCCGCCGACGCCTCACCCCTGGAGAGCAACGCGCCCATCTGGGACGTCCAGCCCGGGCAGCTCGGCCTGGCCACGGCCCGCAACGACACCCGGCTGGTGGCGGCCGTCCGGGCCGCCGCCGCCAACAGTGACGTCGTGGCCGTCTACCTGCACTGGGGCGTCGAGGGCCGGGGATGCCCCACGGTCGAGCAGCGCAACCTGGCCCAGCGGCTGGCCGACGCCGGCGCCGACGTCCTCGTCGGCGCGCACGCCCATCTCCTGCTTGGCGCCGGCATGCTGGACGACACCTACGTCAGCTACGGGCTCGGCAACTTCCTCTGGTACAACGGCAGCCAGTCCGACACCGGCGTGCTCCGCCTGCAGATCGTCGACGGTCAGGTGGTCCGCGACGACTGGGTACCCGGGGTGATCAAGCCGACCGGCGGGCGACCCCGTCCACTGACCGGATCGGCGCGGGCCGAGGCGGTACGGGAGTGGCGGGCGCTGCGCGCCTGCACCAGCCTCGCACTGGGTCCGGGTGAGGCTCGGCCGGCCGACAGCCCCAGCTCCGAGGCGGGCGGCGGCGGAGGGAAGCCGGGTAGGGACGCCGACCGGCTGCCCGCGTACGCCGCCTCCGTCCAGTCCCTCTCGAGCAGCGTCCGGCGTCGGATGACCGGCAGCAGCCACGACCCGGCCCGGTGCCCGGTCGGGCTGGCGGACCTGCGGCTGCTGACCCTCCGCCACGTCGGCTTCGACGGTCGGGCCCACAACGGACAGCTGATCGTGCACCGTCGCCACACCGACGATGTCGTCGAGGTCTTCCGGGACCTCTACCAGTCCCGCTTCCCCATCCGGAAGATGCAGCTGGTCGACGCGTACGGTGGCGACGACAACCGCTCGATGGCGGCGGACAACTCGTCGGCCTACAACTGCCGAACGGTCGCGGGCCAGAGCAGCTTCTCCGACCACGCCTACGGCGCAGCGATCGACCTCAACCCCGTCGAGAACCCCTACGTCACCTCCGGTGGCGTCCTGCCGCCCGCCGGTCGCCGGTTCGTCGACCTCGACCGCAAGCCCAAGGCGCGAGCACCCAAGGGCGTCATCGTCGCGGACGACGTCGTCGTTCGGGCCTTCGCGCGGGTCGGCTGGAAGTGGGGCGGGGTCTGGAACGAGGCCGACTACCAGCACTTCCACGCGCCGTGATCCGCTGACGCCGATAGGGAGCCGGCCTCCGCATCGGGCTCGGTGAGTGCTCCATGAGTCGGGTCGGTCGGCGTCCAACCCGGACCCAACCCAGGCTCAAGGCACCGCGGGCACGGTCGAGCCATGAACCTCTTCGCTCCTGATCCCGACTGGGGCCGGTACCTGGTCACCTTGGCGTTGGGCCTGGCGGCCTCCGGTGCGGGAATGATCCGCCGATGACCGCCGAAGTCCTCCGCTACGCGGCCTTCACGACGAGTGGGAGCGGCGGCAACCCGGCGGGCGTGGTGCTCGACGCCGGTTCGCTCAGCGACGGCCAGATGCTGGCCATCGCCGCGGCGATCGGGTACTCCGAGACCGCCTTCGTGGTGCCGACGGATCCCCACCCGACCCTCCGCTTCTTCTCCCCGGTCGCCGAGGTCGCCTTCTGCGGTCACGCCACGGTCGCGACCGCGGTGGCGCTCGCCGAGCGGAACGGCCCGGGGAAAATCGGGCTGAGGACGCCGGCCGGTCCGGTCACCGTCGCGACCCGCACCGAGGGCGGCGACCTCGTCGCCACCCTCACCTCGCCACCCACGGCCACCCGACCAGTCGAGGAGCCGGTCCTTGGCGCCGCGTTGCGGGCCCTCCGCTGGACCCGGGACCAGCTGGACCCGCGCTACCCCGTCCATGTCGCGTACGCCGGCAACCAGCACCTGGTCCTCGCTGTCCGCGACCGGAGCACCCTCGCCGGCCTCGACTACGACTATCCGGCCCTCGAGGCCCTGATGGCCCGCGAGCGGTGGACCACCGCGCACCTGTTCTGGTCCGAGACCGCGGCCACCTTCCACTGCCGTGACGCGTTCCCGCCGGGCGGAGTGGTCGAGGATCCCGCCACCGGTGCCGCGGCCGCCGCGTTCGGCGGTTACCTGCGGGACCTGGACCTGGTACCGGTCCCGTCCCGGATCACCCTGCACCAGGGCCACGACATGGGCTCACCGAGCCGGCTCCTGGTCGACGTGCGCCCCGGCGCCGCGACCGTCGACGTCACCGGGGGCGCGACGCGGCTCGCGCTCTCGCCCTACGACGAGCTCGAGCCGGCATGAACGCGAACGGCAAGGACCGGATCGATCCGACGCCGAGGAGCCTCCCAGGGAGCTCCAACCGGTCCGCAACCCCACCGGTCGATCGTCGTTCCCACCGTCAAGCACCTCACGAACAGGAGAAACCCGATGATCAGGGTCGAGTCACTGAGCAAGCGATACGGCGACAAGGTCGCCGTCGAGGACCTCTCCTTCGAGGTCAGGTCCGGCGCGGTCACGGGGTTCCTCGGACCCAACGGCGCCGGCAAGTCCACCACGATGCGGATGATCCTCGGCCTGGATCGGCCGGACGCCGGGCGGGCTGTGGTGGCCGAGCAACCGTTCGCCGCCCGACCCGACGGACTCCGGCAGGTCGGTGCGCTGCTGGACGCCAGCGAGATCCAAGGTGGCCTGCGAGCCATCGCCCACCTGTCCGCGGCGGCCGCGACCATCGGCCTCGGCCGGGCCCGGGTCCGGGTCCGTGAGGTGCTCGTCCTCGCCGGGCTGGAGCACGTCGAACGGCAACGTGTCGGCAGCTTCTCCCTCGGGATGCGGCAGCGGCTCGGCATCGCCCTGGCCCTGCTGGGCGACCCGCCCGTGGTGATGCTCGACGAACCGATCAACGGGCTCGACCCCGACGGCGTCGTCTGGATCCGACACCTGCTCCGCTCCCTGGCCGACGAGGGCCGCACCGTGTTCGTCTCGTCGCACCTGATGTCGGAGGTCGCGCAGACCGCGGACCACCTGGTGGTCATCGGCCGCGGCCGACTCGTAGCCGACGTCCCGACCAGCGAGCTGCTGCGAGCCGGTGCGCCCTCGGTGTCGGTCCGGGCCGACCAGGCCGCCACCCTCGGCACCCTGCTCGTCACGCGCGGAGCGCAGGTGGAACGGCCGGCCGCCGAGACGCTCGAGGTGCGCGGGCTGAGTGCCCGCGACATCGCCCAGGTCGCGTTCGACCACTCGGTGCTGGTGCACGAGCTCACCCCGCGCTCCCGTTCGCTGGAGGAAGCCTTCATGGACCTCACGCACAACGCCGTGGAGTTCCGCGGCAGCAGCAACGCCCCCGGCGACGCCCGGGACCTCCTTGCCACCGTTGGACCCTCGACCGGAAGCCGGTGACCGCCATGACTCTCTCACTCGACCAGACCCGTACCCGCCCGACGCCGGTCGGGTGGCCGACGACGGTGCGCCGCACCGTCACCTCCGAGCTCATCAAGCTCCGCGCCATCCGCTCCTACGCCTGGCTGCTCGGCGTCGCCACCGCGTTCACCGCCGTCCTCGGGCCGATCCAGTCCCTCGGCCAGGTCCTCGCCGGATCGTCGGAACCACCGGGCAGCGCGGCCGATGCTGTGTCCGTGGCGCTGACCGGCGCCTCCACCGCGAACCTGCTCCTCGGGGTCCTCGGCGTGCTCCTGGTCACCGGCGAGTACACGTCCCGCGCGATCCGCACCACGTTCACGCTGGTGCCGCAGCGACACCGGGTGGTCCTGGCCAAGGCGATCGCCCTGGCCCTCGCCACCGTCGTGACCAGCGTCGTCGCGGTGGCCCTCGCCGTCACGGTCTCCTTCGTCATCCTCAGCCAGGCCGGGCCCTACGCCGGCCTCCACCTCGGGTGGGGCAGCCCGCACGTGCTGCACGTCGCCGCCGCGATGGTCTGGTACCTGGTCGGCTGGAGCCTGCTCGGCCTGGCCGCCGGATGGCTCATCCGCAGCAAGATCGGCGGCGTCGCCGTGCTGATCGGATTCATGTACATCGTGCCGCCGCTGGTCGGTCTGCTCCCGCAGAGCATCGGGCGGGTGCTGGTCGGGCTGATGCCCTCCTCAGCCGGTAGCGCCATGCTGAGCGTCGAGTCCGGGGGCGGGCTCGGCTCTCCCATTGCCGGGTTCGCGATCTGGACCGGGTACCTGGTGCTGTTCACCGCACTGTCCGGATGGGTTGCCTCGCGCCGCGACGCCTAGCTGTGATGTTGCTCCGCCACATCCGTCGGACGGCCCCTGGGCCGTCCGGCGGAGTCGCTGTCAGGATGGGCGACGTAACTCCGCCGAGGCCGTCGTACAGGTGAGGGAAGGATGATCGGCAGACCAGGCTCCGCCGGCCATGACCGGGAGGCGACCGTCTCCGCGCCGGGTCGGGTCGCCTTCCACGTCCTGGGCCCGCTACGGGTGGTCGTGGACGGCACCGAGGTGGCGATCGCGACCCGACGCCAACGCGCGCTCCTGGTGCTCCTGCTGATGAGCGTCGGCCGGGTGGTGCCGGCCGAACGGCTGATCGACCAGCTGTGGGACGGCGAACCGCCGCCCCAGGCCGCGGTGACGCTGAGGTCGTACGTATCCAACGTGCGTCAGGCCCTGGGCGGACCCACCGGAGTCGGCGGCGTGCTGGTCACCCGGGGATCCGGCTACGCGCTCGACGTCCGCGCGGACACGCTCGACTCGGTCCGGCTGAGCACGGGCGCGCAGCAGGGCCGCGAACACCTACGGCAGGGCCGCGCCGTCGAGGCGCTGGCCGCGTTCGACGCCGCCATCGGGGAATGGAACGGGGACCCGCTCGCCGACATCGCCGACCACCAGGCGGCCCAGAGCACGATCACCCAGCTCACCGAGACCTACCTCGGTGCGGTCGAGGGCCGGTTCGCGGCGCTCCTCGCCGTCGGCCGCCACCTCGACGCGCTACCGGGCCTTGAGGGATTCGCCGCCGACCATCCCCTGCGGGAGGAGCCGCGCGCGCTGCTCATGCTCGCTCTGTACCGCGCCGGGCGGACGCCGGAGGCCCTGGAGGTGCACCGCCGGTTCCGGGCGCTGCTCGACGACGAGCTCGGCATCGACCCCTCGGCCCGGCTGGACGAGCTCCTCCAGCGCATCCTCGCCCAGGACCCAGCGCTGGCCGCGCCCCGAGCGCCCGCCGTGCCGGTCGCGGAGGAAGAGGAGGTCGGGTCTGACGCCGCGCCCGTGTCCGGCCCGACTCCGGCCGGTGGAAGTCGGGCGACGCCGAGCGGCGGCAACGCCAGCTCGGGCAGCGCATCGGTCATCGTGGGCCGCTCCCGGGAGCTGTCGCTGATCCGGACCCGGCTGGACGCGCTCTCGTCCACCGGCTCCGGCGGGCTTCTCCTGCTCGCCGGGGAACCCGGCATCGGCAAGACGACCCTGCTCGAGGCGCTAGAACGGCAGGCCCGCCACCGCGGTATCGCCGTTCACGGCGGACGGTCGCCGGCCGCCACCGGCGCGCCGGCCTTCTGGCCGTGGCTGCAGGTCGTCGAGTCGGTCGCCGCCGGCCTGGACGACGACGCCCTCCGCCTTTCCTGCACCGGCTCGGCCCGGCCGGTCGCCCAGCTGTCGGCGACGATCGCGGATCGGACCGGTCAGACTCCACCCATCCTGGGCGACGACCCACAGACCCTGCGGTTCCTCCTGTACGAGGCGGTGTCCGCGTTCATCCGGCAGGTCGACGGTGGCCGGCCGATGGTGATCACGCTCGACGACATCCACTGGGCCGACCTGCCCAGTCTGGAGCTGATCTCCTACCTGACCCCTGGCCTGGCCACCCAGCCGCTCCTGCTCGTCGCCGCCTACCGTGATCTGCCCAACGAACGCACCGAGGCCCTCGAGGCCACGCTCGCCACGGTGTCCCGCGAGGACATCGCGTACGAGCTCGTGCTCACCGGTCTGGGCCCGCCCGAGATCGCCGACCTGATGGACACCCTGCTCGGCACAGACGGCGATCCCGGGAACCGCGAGCCGCTCGTCACCCTGCTGCACGAACGGACCGGAGGCAACCCGTTCTTCGTCCGCCAGCTGGCCCGCCTGCTGCTGGAGGACGGTGGTCAGGGCGTGGACCCGGGCCGGCTGCCCGCCCCACCCGGCGTACGGCACGTCGTGGCCCGCCGGCTCGCCGGCCTTCCCCCATCCGCCCGGGACCTGCTCGCCGCTGCTGCCGTGATCGGCCGCGACTTCGACCTGCGCACCGCCGCCTACACCGTCGAGATGAGCATGGACGAGGCGATGGACGCCTTCGACGAGGCGACCCGGCACGGTCTGGTCGAGGCCACTGCGGACAGCAGTCCGACCCGGGTCGCCGACCGCCGCTTCGTCCACGCACTGGTACAGGAAGTCGTCCTGGACGAGCTGTCGGCCG
>DATHBQ010000315.1:0-2213 GCA_035296105.1 Propionibacteriaceae bacterium
CGGGCTGTGGTTCTTGATGCCCTCGGGGTAGTGCCACATCCGGTCCAGGTTGATCATCCGCGCGCCGGCCTGCTCGGTGGCCAGCAGCAGGCCGCCGTCCACGTAGTCCGGCACGCCCGCCACCAGGTCCCGCGGCGCGTCACCCCAGCCGGCCGGCCACATCCGGCGGACCAGGTCGAGGTTGCCGCCGATCCCGCCGCTGGCGACGACCACGGCCGGCGCCGACAGCGAGAACTCGCCGACCACCGTCTCCGGGGTCCGCACGCCGCGGGGCAGCTCACAGCCCTGGAGCACCTCACCGGACAGGTGCACCCCGTCGGCGCCCGCCTCGATGGCCGTCACCCGGTGTCGGGCCCGGATCCGAACCTTCCGCGACTGGAGCACCTGCTGGGCGAACGGCTCGACCAGCCCGGGCCCGGTGCCCCAGGTGACGTGGAACCGCGGCACGGAGTTGCCGTGGCCGGGGGCGGTGTACCCGCCGCGCTCGGCCCATTGCACCAGCGGGAACCAGCGCACGCCGAGGTCATGCAGCCAGGCTCGCTGCTCACCGGCGGCGAACTGCACGTACGCCTCGGCCCATCGGCGCGGCCAGTAGTCCTCCGGGCGGTCGAACGCCGCACTGCCCATCCAGTCGGCGAGCGCGAGCTCGGCCGAGTCGCGGATCCGCAGCCGCCGCTGCTCCGGCGTGTTGACGCAGAACAGTCCGCCCAGCGACCAGTACGCCTGGCCGCCGAGGGAGTCCAGGGGCTCGCGGTCGAGCAGCAGTACCGACTTGTCCGCGCCGGCCAGCTCAGCGGTGGCGACGAGGCCGGCGAGACCGCCGCCGACCACGATGACGTCGGCATCCATACACCAGATGCAGCCAGACCGACCGGAAATCCTGTCGCACCGTCGGACCAGAGTTGGCAGGATCGGACCCGTGTACGCCGACCCCGCTCCGGCCTGGGCGATCGCCCACTACGGACGGGGCCTGGAGGACGCCCGGTTGACCGCGGATGCCGGACTGCTGGAGCAGGAGCGGACCCGCGAGCTGCTGGAACGCTACCTGCCGCCGGCCCCGGCTCGGGTGGCCGACATCGGGTCCGGCCCGGGCGCGTACAGCCTCTGGCTGGCCGAGCGCGGCTACCAGATGGTGGCACGGGACCTGGTCCCGCTGCACGTGGAGCAGCTCCGCAGCGCGGCGGCCCTTCGCGGCCTGACCGTTGCGGCCGAGGTCGGGGACGCCCGTCGGCTCGACCTGCCGGACGGGACCTTCCACGCCGTGCTGCTGTTCGGTCCGCTGTACCACCTGCAGGACCGCGAGGGACGGGTGCAGGCGCTCCGCGAGGCGAATCGGATCGTCGTGCCGGGCGGTGTGGTGCTTGCGGTGGCGATCTCCCGCTGGGCGGTGATCATGGACGGCGTGCTGCGGTTGCGGCTCGGCGAGGGCGACCCCGGCTTCGGACCGCTGGTCGACCGGGTGGTCGGGACCGGCCGGCTGGACCCGCTGGTCGAGGGCGGCTTCAGCGGCTACGTGCACCGACCGGCCGAGCTGCAGGCCGAGGCGGCCGAGGCGGGCTGGCAGGAGTCGGCCCTGGTGTCCATCGAGGGCCCCGGGGCCTACCTCGTCGACGTGGCCGAGCGCTGGGAGTCACCGGCCGCTCGGGAGCTGGTCCTCGACGTGGCCCGTCGGCTGGAGGCGGTCCCGGAGCTGGCCGGCATGGGGTCGCACCTGATGCTGGTAGCCGAACGGCCGGCGACGTGATGCCCGAGCCGCGTAACCCCGACCTCTACACCGGTGCCGCCCCGTACTACACCGTCGGCCGGGTGGCCTACCCACCCGAGCTGGCCGACGCGATCGCCACCGAGCTGGACCTGGACGGGACCGGCCGGTTGCTCGACGTCGGCTGCGGTCCCGGGTCGTTGACCCTGCTGCTGGCCGACCGGTTCACGGCGGTGGTGGGGGTCGACGCCGATGCGGGAATGCTCGCCGAGGCCGAGCGGCTGGCCAACGCGGCCGGGGCGACCAACGTGTCCTGGCGACAGCTGTACGCGGAGGAGCTGCCCGCGGACCTGGGCACCTTCCGGCTGATCACCTTCGCCCAGTCCTTCCACTGGATGGACCGGCCGCAGGTCGCGGCCGCGGCCCACGGGATGCTGACCGCCGGCGGCGCCTGCGTACACGTCCATGCCACCGCCCACCGGGGCATCGACACCCACGCCGAGCTGCCTTT
>DATHBQ010000316.1:0-5070 GCA_035296105.1 Propionibacteriaceae bacterium
GAAGTCCACCTCGTCCAGTTCCTTGAGCCGCTTGAGCCGCTCGTGCACAGTCTGGAAGTTGGTCAGCATCCCGCCCAGCCAGCGCTGGTTGACGTACGGCTGCCCGACCCGGGTGGCCTGCTCGGAGATGGCCTCCTGGGCCTGCTTCTTGGTGCCGACGAACAGGATCTGGCCGCCCCGGGAGACGGTGTCCTTCACAAAGGCGTACGCGCGGTCGATGTAGGTCAGCGACTGCTGCAGGTCGATGATGTAGATGCCGTTGCGCTCGGTGAAGATGAAGCGACGCATCTTGGGGTTCCAGCGACGGGTCTGGTGCCCGAAGTGGACGCCGCTCTCCAGGAGCTGGCGGGTGGTGACGACGGCCATGGCCGGTGGTCCTTTCCTTGCCGGCACACGCGGACGCCGGCGTACGGTTGTCCGGCGCCGAACCGTTCGACGCCGCCTGATGTCGGCGCGGCACAGACCCGCCGCGGAAGGTTCCGGGAGCGAGACCGCTGGTACCGCCCGGTCGGTGAGGACCGGATAAGCCGGCATGCGAAGTCAGATCGGATGGCCGATCTGCTGCGCCGAGTCTACGCGACGAGGGCCGACGCGCGCACCTCGACAGCGCGTCGTCAACAGGCCGCCGGCCCCGGACGGCGTCGTCCACAGATTCCTACGCGGGCGGTCGATCGCCGGGGCGGTCCGCATACTCCCGGCGTGATCCTGCGACGCCGGGTGGCCCTGGTCCTGTTGTGCGGCCTGCTCGGTGCGCTGGCCCTCCTCATCGCGGCTCCTCCAGCGGTCGCGGAGCCGCCGCTGCCGGGACCGGCCGGGTGGCCGCTGGCCGGTCCGCCGGCGGTCGTGCGGGCGTTCGACGGTCCCGACCACGAGTACGGGCCTGGCCACCGGGGCGTCGACCTGGCCGCAGACCCGGGTCAGCCGGTGCGGGCGGCGGTGTCCGGGGTCGTCGCCTTCGCGGGCAAGGTGGCCGGACGCGGGGTGGTCAGCATCGACCATGGAGCGTTCCGGACCACCTACGAGCCGGTCGTCGCGGGAGTCCGGACCGGTCAGCGGGTGGCGCTCGGCGGGACGATCGGCCGCGTCGGAACGGGCGGTCACTGTGCCGACCGCTGCCTGCACTGGGGACTGCGTCACGGCGAGAGGTACCTCGACCCGCTCCAGCTGTTCACCACCCGGGCCTCGGGACCGCTCCGGCTGCTGGCCGCCGACCGCCGGGCGGTGGCGAGAGAGCGGGCGGCGGCGCGGGCGGAGGCGGCAGCCGCCTTCGAGGCGGGCCTCGACGGTGGGATGGCGACGGCGTTCGGGGCGGTCGGTCCCGGTGGCCGGCACGGGTTCGGCCGGCCGACGCCCGGGGCGATCACCTCGGCGTACGGGATGCGGTTCCACCCGGTGCTGCGGCGCTGGAAGTTACACGACGGGACGGACTTCGGCGCCGCCTGCGGTACTCCGATTCGGGCTCCCTATGCCGGCACAGTGAGCTCGACCGCGTACGGCGGCGCGTACGGGCACCGGCTGCTCCTCGCGCACGGCTCGGTCGACGGGTACGCCGTGACCACCAGCTACAACCATGCCCGCGGCTACGTCGTCGGTCCCGGGGACCGGGTCGCCAAGGGCCAGCTGCTCGGCCATGTCGGCAGCACCGGCCTCTCGACCGGGTGCCACCTGCACCTGATGGTCTGGCTCAACGGAAGGCTGGTGGACCCGATGAGCTGGTTCTGACGCCGCTCGACGCGCCCATGAATCGACGTACGCCCCCTGAGCCCCCGCCGTTGCACCCTGAGCCCCGCCCGTGGGCCCATGAGCCTGTCGAAGGGCTATGCCCGCGGGTGGGCCTGCTCGAAGGCTCGCCGCAGCCGGTCGTCGCTGACGTGGGTGTAGATCTGCGTGGTGGCCAGCGAGGCGTGACCGAGCATCTCCTGCACGCTGCGCAGGTCGGCCCCACCCTCCAGCAGGTGAGTGGCCATGGCGTGCCGCAGGCCGTGCGGGCCGAGGTCAGGCGCCCCATCGACGATCCGCAGCGCCCGGTGCACGACCCGCCGCACCACTCGCGGGTTGATCCGGGCGCCGCGCTCCCCGAGGAAGACCGCGTTGCCTGACTCAGCGGTCGCCAGGACGGGTCGGCCGGTCTCCAGCCAGGAGTCCAGCGCCCGCCAGGCCGGCTTCCCGACCGGGACGGTCCGCTCCTTGCCGCCCTTGCCGAAGACCCGCACGACCTGACGCTCGCGGTCGAGGTCGGCGAGGTCGAGGCCGCACAGCTCGGAGACGCGCATGCCGCTGGCGTAGAGCAGCTCGAGCATCGCCACGTCACGGGCCGCGACCGGTCCGCCGCCCCCGGCCGCCACGGCCAGGGCCGCGGCGAGCATGGCGGCGGCATCGTCCTGCTCCAGGGTCGGCGGCAGTCTCCGGGTCAGCTTCGGCGAGCGGAGGCCTGTCGCCGGGTTGCCAGCGACCAGGCCGGCCTGCTGCGCCCAGGTGAAGAACACCCGGGCGGCCGCGACCCGCCGCTGGGTGGTGGCCCGCGCCTGACCCAGGCTCTGCTGCTTGGCCAGCCAGCTGCGCAGCGCCCGGCGGTCGACGTCAGCCAGCCGGGAGATGCGCAGCCGTCCGAGGTGGTCGAACAGACCAGCCAGGTCGGCGCGGTAGGCGCGCACGGTGTGCTCGGACAACCCCCGTTGAGCCGACAGGTGCCGGGCATAGTCGGCGAGCGCGGCATCGAGTGCCGGGGGCCATGCCTCCTCGCTCACCGCACCACTGTCACCGAGTGGGTCGTGATATCCAAGACGACATGCAGAGTGGTTGCGATCGGGAGTACGTCGAGGGTCCTGGGTCGTCCAGGTGGATGCCTCGCCAGGCCGACGACGGAGGGATAGCGGGGTTCTATCTCGACCGAGGGAAACGGCGGGAGGCGCCGGCTGGGCGGCACGGGGGCCCGGCGAAGTCCCGACCGTGACCGTCAGCACGGTGGACGAGCTGCGGACCGGCGGGACCGTCCTGCCCATCACCCGCTGGGGCAACCCGGTGATGCACGCCCGTACCCGGCCGGTGGTCCGCTTCGACCGCGAGCTGCACGAGCTGGTGCAGAACATGTTCGCCACCATGTACGCCGCCGAGGGGGTGGGCCTGGCCGCCACCCAGGTCGGCGTGGACCTCGGGGTCTTCGTCTACGACTGCCCGGACGAGGACCACATCCGGCACGTCGGCGTGATTTGCAACCCGGAGGTGACCCTGCCCGAGGGCAAGGACCGGCACCTGGAGACCGCCGACGAGGGCTGCCTGTCGCTGCCCGGAGCGTACCTGGAGCTGGCCCGCCCGGATCACGCAACCTGCACCGGCCAGGACCATGAGGGCCGTCCGGTCGAGGTGCACGGAACCGGCCTGCTCGCCCGCTGCCTGCAGCACGAGACCGACCACCTCAACGGCACCGTGTTCGGCGACCGGCTGTCCGGTCGGGCCCGCAAGAAGCTCTACAGCCTGCACGAGGAGCGGGCGGACGACTATCCCGCCGACTGGCCGGTGAGCCCGCGGGTGGAGAGCACGTAGCAGGCGATCGCCGAGGCCGCGGCGACGTTGAGCGAGTCGATACCGGCCGTCATGGGGATGCGGGCCCGGATCGTCGCGCGGTCGGTCCACCGGGCCGACAGCCCGGACCCCTCGGTGCCGAGCATGACCGCCACCGGCTGCTCCGGACCCAACGAGGCCGCCACCTCGCGCAGGTCGGCGGCGTCGGGCGTCAAAGTGAGGGCGATGGTGGTGAGACCTGCCTCCGCGAGCTGACCGGGCGCCCGGCCCCAGTCGTCGAACCGGGCCCACGGCAGGGAGAAGACCGCGCCCATGCTGACCTTGACCGCGCGGCGGTAGAGCGGGTCAGCGGTACGCGGTGAGAGCAATGCGCCGTCCCACCCGAGGCCGGCCGCGTTGCGCAGGATCGCTCCCACGTTGGTGTGGTCGACAATGTCCTCCAGCACGACCAGCCGGCTTAGCCCGAGCAGGTCGGTGACACCGTGCCGCTGCTCGCGATGCAGGGAGGCCAGTGCCCCACGATGAATGTGGAAGCCGGTGACCTGCTCGACCAGCGCCCCGCTGACCAGATAGACCGGGGCATCCGGCCATCGCTCGACCACATCCTGCAGCCCGGCCAGCCACCGCTCGGCGAGCAGGAACGACCGCGGCCGGTAGCCGGCCTCCACCGCCCGTCGGATGACCTTCTCACCCTCGGCGATGAACAACCCACCGGTCGTCTCGATGGACCGCCGGAGCGAGGCATCGCGCAGCTGCACGTAGTCCGCCAGCCGCGGGTCGTCGGCGTCGGTCACCGGATAGAGGGTCGTGGCGGCTCGCCTTCCTGCTCGGCCGTGTGACCGCACACGGCGACGTTGCCCCTTGATTGTGCAAGGCTCCGGCCTTGCCGGGCTGCATCGTCCGAGGGGACCCGATCATGTACGTCGCGGTCGTGGGTGCCCTGCTCCTCGTCGCTGTACAGGACCGCGACACAGAACAGCGTCCAGCAGACGCTCAGCTCGGCGCGGGCATCGTTAACATCGTGGTCTGATGCAGATCGTTGGCAACCTCGACTGGCAGCCGGTGGCCGAGCACCCGGAGTTGCTCGCTCCGCCCGTGGCCTCCGCGATCGCCGCCTCGACCCTCGACGCCCGCGTGGCCCCGATCGACCCGGACCTGGCGGACACGGCGGCGTTCTGCGCGGAGTACGCGGTCCCGCTCGACGTCTCGGCCAACTGCGTGGTCGTCGCCGGGCGGCGCGGCGAGGTCACCACCATGGCCGCGTGCATGGTGCTGGCCACCGACCGCGCCGACGTCAACAGGACCGTGCGCAAGCACTTGGACGTGCGCAAGATCTCCTTCGCCAGCATGGAAGAGGCGGTGAGCCGGACCGGCATGGAGTACGGCGGCATCACCCCGATCGGACTCCCCGAGGGGTGGCCGATCCTGGTCGACCAGGCGGCGGCCCGACTGGAGTGGGTGGTCATCGGCAGCGGGATCCGGGGCAGCAAGATCCTGCTGCCCGGACCGGCACTGGCTTCGCTCCCCGCCGCGCAGGTTCTCGCGCTG
>DATHBQ010000317.1:0-6621 GCA_035296105.1 Propionibacteriaceae bacterium
GTCTGCACGATGCCCGGCATACCGCAGCAACCGTCCTCCTGGTCCTCGGCGTCCCCGAGCGGACCGTGATGGACGTGATGGGGTGGTCGAGCACGGCGATGGCGGCCCGCTACCAGCACGTAACCGACCCGATCCGCCGCGAGGTCGCGTCCCGCGTCGGCGGGCTGCTGTGGGCGTCCAGCGAGGACAAATGAGACCGAAACTGAGACCAGAGGCCCCTCGCCGCGGTTCCGCTGGCACGACGCTCACGATCGGTCGGAGCGTTTGCCCTGGTGGTGGCGGAGGTGGCGGGATTTGAACCCGCGAGAGGGTTGAAGCCCTCAACCCGCTTAGCAGGCGGGCGCCATAGACCGGACTAGGCGACACCTCCAAGGCGCGACCCGCCGGGGCGGAGCGCTGGGCCAGAGTACCGGCCGCCCGAGCCCCAAGGCAAAAGCGTTCGGCCGGGATCGTGCAGGATCCTGCGCCGTAGTCCCTCCAGAATCCTTCACGACAGTCAGCCGCGTGCCACCTCGGCCGCCGAATCGCGCAGACCCCGCCGGACGCCTACAGTGGACGCGTCGTCAGCCCGGGGACTTGAGCGCAGATGGAGGTGGAGGTGTCGACCGCGGTCCCGCCCAACCCCGATTGGGATCTGTCCGACCAGCGACTCTCCGGTTCCGGCAGCCATGCGGTCCCGCAACCCAACCGCAGCTTCCGACGTACGGTGCTGCTCACCATCGCCGGCACCGTCATCCCGGGCGCCGGACTGATCGCCGCCCGCCGCCACGTGGCCGGCCTGGTGGTCCTCGGCCTGTTCCTCACGGCGATCCTGTCCATCGGCATCTACGCCATCGTGGACCGCCAGGCGCTGCTCGCCCTCGCGGTCAACCCCGAGGTACTGCGCGGGATCGGCGTCGGCCTGGTCATCGTCGGCCTGGTCTGGGTCGGGGTCGTCATCGCCACGCACCTCGCCCTCCGCGGCCGGGTCAGCCAGGCGCAGCGGGCGGCGGGCGGCATCCTGGTCGGCATCCTGGCGTTCGCCGTGGCGGCACCGATGGCCGTCGCCTCCATTTACTCCTACTCCCAGGCCAGTCTGGTCGGCGCGGTGTTCAAGAGCGAGAAGGAGTCGAAGAGCGCTGCCCGGCCGACCCTGACGGTGTCCAGCAACCCCAAGGACCCGACGCCGCAGGACCCGTGGGCGGACAAGCCGCGGCTCAACATCCTGCTGCTCGGCGGCGATGCCGACCGGAACCGCCGCGGCACCCGCACCGACACCGTCATCCTGGCCAGCATCAACACCGCCACCGGCAACACGACTCTGTTCAGCCTGCCCCGCCAGACCGGCGGGATGCCCTTCCCCAAGAGCTCGCCGCTGCACAAGTACTACCCGTACGGCTTCACCAACGGCGGCGGTAGCAGCCCGGAGTACTTCCTCAACGCGATGTACATGAACGTGCCACACACCGTCCCCAAGGACGTGCTGGGCGAGACCGACGACCTCGGCGCCGACGCCCTCAAGCTCTCCGTGGGCGAGGCGCTGGGGGTCAAGGTCGACTACTACGTGCTGATCAACCTGAAGGGCTTCACCAAGCTGATCAACGCCCTCGGCGGCATCCGGGTCAACGTCAACACCTATGTCCCGATCGGCGGCGACAGCGACAGCGGGGTCGCGCCGACCGAGCAGATCTCGCCCGGACCGAACAAGAAGCTGCGGGGCCGCTCCGCGCTCTGGTTCGCCCGCGGCCGCTACGGCTCCGACGACTACGCGCGGATGGACCGGCAGCGCTGCGTGGTCAACGCGATCATCCGGCAGGCCAACCCGGCCAACGTCCTCACCCGCTACGAGGACATCGCGAAGGCCGGCAAGGAAATCGTCAAGACCGACATGCCCCAAGAGGTGCTGCCGCTCATCGTCGACCTGAGCCTGCGGGTCAAGGACGGCAACGTCCGCAGCATCGTGTTCAAGAACGGGGTCAACGGCTTCTCCACCGTCGACCCGGACTGGGCTGATGTGCGCCGTCGGGTCAAGGTCGCGTTCGGCGAGACCAAGAAGCTCAAGTCGAGCACGGACACGCCGAAGTCGGATGGCGACGATACGGCGACCAAGAAGCGGAACCGATCGACCGAGTCCGAGGACGTCAACGCCAGCTGCGCGTACCAGCCGGACGTCGCCGCCAAGGCAAGGCCGTTTGCCGGAGCCAAGACCGTCGACTGAGGACAGCCGGCGGAAGAACCCACTCGCGGGCGCGTACGCCCGCGTCGACCAGGAGGCACCGTGCCCGATTCCGCCGATCCGGACTCCGTCCTCCAGCAGCTGACGCTGGAGGAGAAGGCGTCGCTCACCCTCGGCAACGACTTCTGGCACAGCGCGCCGGTCGAGCGGCTCGGTATCGAGTCGATCATGGTCTCGGACGGCCCGCACGGCCTGCGGGCACAGCTCGAGGAGGCGGACCACGTCGGCCTGTCCGGCAGCGTGCCGGCCACCTGCTTCCCCACCGCGTCGGCCCTGGGCAGCTCGTGGAACCCCAACCTGTTCAACGAGGTCGGTCAGGCCCTGGCCCGCGAGGCACGGGCCTGCGGGGTCTCGGTGGTGCTCGGACCTGGCATCAACATGAAGCGGTCGCCGCTGTGCGGCCGGAACTTCGAGTACGTCGCCGAGGACCCCTGGCTGACCGGCGAGCTGGCCACGGCCATGGTGCAGGGGCTGCAGAGCCTCGGCGTCGGCACCTCGCTCAAGCACTACGCGGCCAATAACCAGGAGACCGACCGGCTGCGGGTCAGCGCGGAGGTGGACGAGCGGACGCTGCGCGAGATCTACCTGCCGGCGTTCGAGCGGGTGGTCACCCAGGCCCAGCCGTGGACGGTGATGTGCGCGTACAACAAGGTCAACGGCACCTACGCCTCGGAGCACCACTGGCTGCTGACCGAGGTGCTGCGTGACGAGTGGGGCTTCGAGGGTCTGGCCATGTCGGACTGGGGAGCGGTGCACGACCGGGTGGCCGCGCTGGCCGCCGGGCTCGATCTGGAGATGCCGCCCAACCACGTCCTCAGCCGCGACGCCGTGATCGACGCGATCCGCGGCGGACGGCTGGACGAGTCGGTGCTCGATACGGCTGTGCGCCGCCTGCTACGGCTGGTCGAGCAGAGCCGCCCGGCCCGGGCGGAGGGTGGGGAGTTCGACGCCGAGGAGCACCACCGACTGGCCCACCGGGCGGCACTGGAGTCGGCGGTGATGCTCAAGAACGACGGTCGGGTCCTGCCGCTGGCCCCCACGCCCGGGTCCACCGTGGCGGTGATCGGGGAGTTCGCGCGTACGCCGCGGTTCCAGGGCGCGGGCAGCTCCCAGGTCAACCCGACCCGGGTCGACGTGCTCCTGGACGAGCTCACCACCCGGCTGGAGTCGGAGGTCACGGTGCGCTTCGCGGCCGGGTTCGCCCTGGACTCGGTCGATCCCGACCAGGCGCTGCAGGACGAGGCGGTGGCCGCCGCCCGCGACGCCGACCATGTGCTCGTCTGCCTCGGCCTGCCCGGCTCGGCGGAGTCGGAGGGCTTCGACCGGACGCACATGGACCTGCCGGCCAACCAGGTCACCCTGCTCGAGGCGCTGGCCGCGGTGCACGACCGGCTGATCGTCGTGCTGGCCAACGGCTCCGCGGTGACCCTGTCGACCTGGGAACACCACGCCGCGGCCGTCCTGGAGTGCTGGCTGTCCGGCCAGGCGGCCGGGGGCGCCGCGGCGGACCTGCTGCTCGGCCGGGCCAACCCCAGCGGCAAGCTGGCCGAGAGCCTGCCGCTCCGGCTGGCCGACAGCGCCTCGACGCTCAACTTCCCCGGCGACTCGGGGGTGGTGCGCTACGGCGAGGGGCTGTTTATCGGCTACCGCAACTACGACAAGGCCGAGCTCGAGGTCAGCCACCCGTTCGGCTTCGGCCTCTCCTACACCACGTTCACCCTGGAGGACCTCGACGTACGCGTAGGCGGGTCGGTGACGGGTGGCGACCTGGCGGTCAGCGTGGCCGTCTCGGTGACCAACACCGGGCCGGTGGCCGGTGCGGAGGTGGTGCAGGTTTACGTCCGCGACCTTGAGTCCGGCGTCACCCGGCCGGTCCGCGAGCTGAAGGGGTTCACCAAGCTGTGGCTGGAGCCCGGCGAGACGCAGCGGGCGACTGTGTCGCTGGACGAGCGGTCGTTCGCCTTCTGGTCGATCGTGCACCACCGCTGGGTGGTCGAGGCGGGCGAGTTCGAGCTCGGCGTCGGCACCTCCTCCCGCGACCTCCCGCTGGCCGAGACGATCACCCTCGACGCTCCCTCGATCGCCGCGCCGATCGGGCCGGACTCGACCCTGCACGAGTGGCTGGCCGACGAGCAGGGACGCCGGCTGCTGCTCGAGCTGGACGCTCCGCTGCTCGCCGACGACCACCTGATCTCGGTGATCGGCACCATGCCGATGGCCACCCTCGCCGCGTTCGGCATGGGCGTGGACTACCCGACTCTGGACCGGATGACCAGCCGGCTCAGCGGCGGCTAGTTCTGGCCGACCTCGACCGGGAGCTTCGGCACCGGCACCAGCACCACGTCGTGCAGCCGCCAGTCCAGCTCTGCGCAGCCCTGCCGGGCCTCCTCCAGCTCGTCCACCGACGGCTCCCGGCCGGACTGCGGCACCAGGAAGCCCTCGACGTGGAACACGTGCCCCTCGTCGCGGACGCGTACGCCCACCTCGGCCACCCAGTCCAACCTGCGCAGGTAGTCCTCGGCCTGGCCGATCACCGGATGCGGCTTGGCGTTGTCAAAGGTTGTGGCGCGGACGTCGGTGAGGTCGAGGATCGATGAGCGCAGGTTCTTGACCCCGTCGGACAGGATCGACAGGGAGATGAACAGGGCCGCCGCCGCGTCGGTCCACCACCAGCCGATTCCGATCCCGGCCACCCCGACGAACGAGCTGAGGGCGGTCATCCAGTCCGCCTTGTTCATCTTGGCGTCGGCGTAGAGGACCTTGTCGTGCAGCGCCTCGGCCAGCTTCATCTTGACCCGGCCGAGCAGCACCGGCGGCACCCCGGTGACCACCATCGCGCCCATCATCAGCCAGCCCAGCCAGAACACCTGACCGAACAGCTGCACCGACCCGATCGAGGGATGCTCGGCGGTGACCAGGCCGACGGCCGAGTCGATGATCAGGAGTGTGCCCATGGTGGTCAGGGCGATGGCGGCGACCAGATGGCCCACCCCCACCGAGCGGTGGTAGCCGTACGGCCGCTTGGCGGTCGGTGGCTTGCGGATGATCCGTACGGCGATGAGGAAGGCGATCGGCGGGGCGAGCGAGAGCATGTCCTCGGCCCACGCCACCTTCATCGCCTGGGAGTTGCCCGCGACCAGCCCGACCAGGGTGATCGCGCCGGCTAGGAAGGCGATGGTGATCCACTCGTAGCGGACCGCCTTGCGCAGCGTCGCCGCCTGCCGGTCCGGCAGCTCCGTGGCGCCGAACGTCACCCCGCTCACAGCGACCCCCGCTCGCGTAGGAAGCGCTCGAGCCGGAGCAGGAAGGCGTTCTCGCCCAGCCGGGCCGCCATCACCAGCTCGACCTTGTCGCCCGCCGGATCGGTGGCCTCGGCGTACGGCTTGGTGATCGCGGCGTGCTCGGTCTACGGCGTGTCCGCGGTCAGCCCGCCGATGACCAGGTCGAGGTCGCCGTCCTCCAGGGCGAGGATCAGCATCTCCTCGCCACCCACCGTCCACTCGATCTCGGCCGGCAAGGTGGCCGCGAACTCGCGGACCAGGACTACCTCGTGGCCGATCGGCTCGGCGCTGCCCCGGACCTCGGTGTGCGGTGGGTTGGGCGAGACACCGACCCGCAGCACACCTCCGGTGACCCGCTCCAGGGTGTCCTCGGGATCGGCCGGGAAGGCGCCGCAGCCGGCCGTCAGCAGCGCCAGCACCAGGGCGACGAGCAGGACGAGGCGGCGCATGACCACTCCTACCGGCTATCGGCGCCGGTAGCCCCGGTCGGCGTCCAGCCGGTGCTGGATGGCGCTGATCAGGGCGGTGAAGGTCGGATCGGTCGGCGTACGCGGGTTGACCACCACCACGCCGGCCCCGGTCTTGCGGACCAGGGTCAGCCGGGCCCCGCTGAGGGTGACCGAGTCGATGTCGGCCCAGGGCACCCGGCGCACGTCACCGTTGCGGCGCACGGTGATCGCCTCCGGCCCCATGACCAGGTCCGCCCGGACCCGAGCCCCGAGGACGAAGGCGGCGACGGCCAGAGCGACGGCCAGCGCCAGCCCGACCAGGCCGATCACCAGGACGACGGGACCGAGGTCGAGCCCCCGCGAGGCGACCATCAGGCCGGCGCCGACCAGGGCGGTGACCGCGGCGATCGCCAGCGCCCGGACCGGCGGCGGCTACGCGTCGTACGCCGTGGCCCCGGCCGGGCAGGTGGTGCCCCCGCCGCCGGGCGTCGACCTGGTCACCGCGGCCGGGCTGATCGAGGTCGCGGCGACCGTCCAATCCAACCTGGCGAACGCCTGGCTGGCCGCCGGCGAGGGGGTGCTGGTGCACGGCGGGGCCGGCGGGATCGGGTCGTTCGCCATTCCCTACGCCAAGCACCTCGGGGCGACCGTCATCGCCACGGCCGGGTCGCCCGAG
>DATHBQ010000318.1:0-4463 GCA_035296105.1 Propionibacteriaceae bacterium
CGCCGCCCAGCTGGCTCGGCTGGACGCGCTCGGCTTGTCCGTACGGCTGCTGCCACCGCTCCGCGACGTGGATCTGCCGGCCGACGCGGAGCACGTGGCCGGCGTCCACCCGTGGCTCAGCTTCTCCCGCCGGCACCGGGCGATCGTGAATGCCCGGGCGGAGCAGCCGGCCGAACGGCTCTTCGACCGCGCGTTCACCGAGGGCGCGACTCGGGTGAGCTCGACGGTGGATGCCCTAGATATGGACGTGGCCCGCTGGAGCGGGGAGGCCGACGACGTCGACCTGATGGTCGTGTCGCGGTGCGAGCCGCCGGTGGTCGACCTGGGCTGCGGTCCGGGCCGGATGGTCGTAGCCCTGAACCGCTCCGGTCGCCCGGCGCTCGGCGTGGACATGTCGGCCGCGGCGGTGGGCGCCAGCATGCGCCGGGGCGGGCTGGCTCTGCACCGGCGGATCAGTGACCCGCTGCCGGGGGAGGGACGCTGGGGCACGGCGCTGCTCGTCGACAGCAATGTCGGGATGGGCGGGGACCTCGAGGCCCTGCTCCGCCGGTGCAGCCACCTCGTCGGGGCCGGCGGCCTGATCATCTGCGAGGTCGACCCCCGCGAGGACCGCGACGAGATCCATGCGGTCGTGCTGTCCAGCGATGGGTGGCGCTCCGCCCCGCTGCCGTGGGGGCGGATCGGGGTCCGGACGCTGGCCCGGGTGGCGGCGACACTGGGCCTGCTGGTCACCGAGGAGTGGTCAGCCGGCGGGCGGGTCTTCGTCAGCCTGCGGAAGAACTGACCGACCCATGCCGGCCCGGTGCCCGTCATCGGCTCGTAAGAGGCAATGCCGCGAAACCCCGCGAGACTGAGAAACATGCCGCACCTCCCCGTTCTGGACCGACCGCCCTGGTGGCCCCGGTTTCGCAGCACCTTGCGATCGACCACCGTCGCCGCCCGGGTCGGTCGAGTTCTGGGGATCGCGATCGGCATCTGCTTCCTCACCGGCCTGCTCAGCCATTACCAGTACCGCCCGTGGTCGTGGCTTCCCGTGCCGGGCGGCCCGGTCTGGGGCTACCGCGTCACCCAAGGCGTCCACGTGGCCGTCGGCATAGCCAGCATCCCCCTGGTGCTGCTGAAGCTCTGGACGATCTATCCGAACCTGTTCCGCTGGCCGCCGGTGCGTTCGATCAAGAACGCGATCGAGCGCGGCAGCGTGGCGATCCTGGTCGCCTCCACGCTGGTGCAGCTCACGACCGGGTTTCTCAACGTCCTCAACTGGTATCCCTTCCCGTGGTTCTTCCCGCCGGTCCACCGGTTCCTGGGCTACGTGGTCGTCGGCTCGATACTGCTGCACGTTGCGGTGAAGCTGCCGGACATCGTCTACGGCCTGCAGACCAAGGTCGCCGACGGGGACGTGCTCACCGAGATCCCCTGGAGCGAGAGTCCCGACTCCCACAGCAACGCCGGTCCGCTTCCTCCGCCGGCCACCCCTGGGCTGTCGCGGCGGGGGGTCCTGGCCGCGGCCGGGGCCGGTGTTGGCGTGGTCATCGTCACCTCGGTCGGCCAGACTCTGACCCCGTTGGAACCGCTCGGACTGCTGGCGGTCCGACAGCCGAGCACCGGTCCTCAGGGCGTGCCGGTCAACCGCACCGCCGACCAGGCCAAGGTCGCGGCGGCGGCGACCGCCCCAGGCTGGACGCTGCAGGTCGATGGACCGAGGCCGTTCACGCTCAGCCTCACCGACGTGGAGATGCTCGGCACCCACGAGGCCCGGCTGCCGATCACCTGCGTCGAGGGCTGGAGCGTGAATGCGCGGTGGCGCGGTCTCCGGCTGCTCGATCTCGTGCAACGAGCCGGGGGGACGGCGGAGTCGCGCGTGCAGTTCCACTCCGTCGAGGCCGAGGGCTACAACCACTCGGAGATGTTCGGGCCGCAGCTCGCGAAGGCCCTGCTGGCCACCCACCTGAACGGGGAACGGCTGAACCTCGACCACGGCTATCCGCTCCGGCTCATCTCCCCGAACCGTCCCGGTGTGCTGAACACCAAGTGGCTCACCCGCATCGAGGTGCAGACATGAGGCGCGGGCGGATGGTCCTGGGGGTCGTGGGGATCCTGCTCGGGCTGTTCGGGATCGGCCGGCTGGTCACCCAGGTGCCAGTGCCCAGCCTGATCGGGCTGGCCGTCTGGCTGGTTGCGGCGCTGGTCATCCATGACGGCATCGCGTCGCCGCTGGTGATCGCCGTCGGTGCCCTGCTGGCTCGAGTGCCGCCGCGCGGTCGACGGTTCCTGCAGGCCGGGATGATCGCCGGCGCGATGATCACCGTGATCGCCGTCCCGATGATCGTCCGGCAGGACAGCCAGCCCGTGAGCAAGTCGATCCTGAACCAGAACTTCGGGGGCAACCTGACCCTGCTCCTCGGCCTCGTCGCCGCCGTCGCCCTGGCCGCGTACGCGGTCCGGGTGGCCCGCGACCAGGCCCTGTCGAGCGGCCCATCGGCGCCGGACCCAGGGGTGGACGATCGCCCTCGCTGATCCCCGGGCCGACCACCCGGCTGGTCCGGAGCACACCTCGCCGGCCGTCGGGTCGGCAACCTGGCAACGGCGCGACGCCATCGCCCTCGCGCTGGCCCTCACCCTGATCGCCGTCGCTGCGGCAGTCGGGCACGACCTGAACCAGCGGGGGCTGCCGATCGTGCTGCCGAGCCCGCCCCTGATCGCGTACTGGGACCCCCATGTCGGATGGGGTACGCCGCTGGCGCTTCTCTGCGTCCTGGTCGGGGTGCGCCTACAGCGGGTGACGCCGACCCTGACCTGGCGCCGGCTGCTGCTCTCCGGATGGCTGCTGAGCCTGGCGTGGATGATCTCCCTGACCTTGGTCGACGGACTGCAACGAGGCTGGGTCGAGGTCCTACTCAACCCGAACGAGTACCTCCACGACCTGCCCCGGATCGCCGACCCGGTCACGTTCCTGGCGACCTTCACCGACTACATCGCGGTCAGCGACAGCGTGGACGACAGCACGGTCTGGACCACGCACGTGGCCGGCCATCCGCCCCTGGCCACGCTGGTGTTCTGGGTCCTCGACCGGATCGGCCTGAGCGGCGGTTTCTGGGCCGGAGCCCTGTGCATCCTGGTCGCCTCAACGGTCAGCGTGGCCCTGCCGGTCGCCGTACGCGAGCTCGGCGCCCGTGCGGCAGCTCGGCGGCTGGTCCCCTTCGTTGCCCTCTTCTCCGGGGCGGTGTGGATGGCGGTGTCGGCGGACGGCCTCTTCGCCGGGGTCGCGGTAAGCGGTCTGGCTCTTGTCTGCATCGGGGTGGCCCGCCGCCGGCTGTTGGCCAGCCTCGCCGGAGGTGTCCTGCTCGGCACGGCCGTCTTCTTGTCCTACGGCCTCATCCTCTTCGGCCTCGTCGCCGTGGTTCCCTTCGTGCTCATTGTCCGCCGGCGGGGGTGGAGAGCCAGCCTCGCGCCGGGGCTCGTCGCGGCGGCCGGAGTCGTCGCGGTCGCGGCCATCCACACGGGGTTCGGATTCCACTGGTGGACCGGGCTGGCCCAGTTGCGAATCCGCTACTACCAGGGGATCGCCGCCTCGCGGCCCTTTTCCTACTTCGTCTACGCGAACCTCGCCGCCTGGTTGATCAGCTGCTCACCGCTTCTCGCGGTTGGCATCTCGCGCGCCTTTGAGGTGCTTCGGCACGCAGGTCGCAGGTTCTGGTCCCCTGATCATGCTGTGGCTCTGCTCGCTCTCTCCGGGTTAGCCGCCGCCCTGGTCGCCGACCTCTCGGGCCTTTCGAAAGCCGAGACCGAGCGGATCTGGCTCGCCTTCGGCGCCATCGCCTACGCCGGCCTCGCCCTCCTGAGCGGGCGCGCGGCCACCTGGGCCCTGGTCGGCTCCGGAGCGTCGGCCCTGCTGGTCAACCACCTGTTCGACACCGGCTGGTGAAGGCGGAAGCGTCGACGCTGCCTGATCTCCCGCCTCTCCGAAATCGCATCATGAGATTCTTCCGCAAGCGTGCTGACCTCCGCCGCTGACTAATCCCGTCGTCGTCCGTCCCGACTCCTTCACCCCGGACCGTCCAGACAGTTCAGCCGTCGATGGAGCGGCGCCTGATCAAGCCGCTGGTCAGGATGAGGCCGTGAGTGAGCAGGAGCTGGAGGGGTGGGAGCGCCGGTGGATGCAGTCCGGGTCGGTGACAGGTTTCATTGAGCAACCGGACCGTGAACGCCGTCCCGGTGAGCCTTCCCTTCCGTACGCAGCATCCGCTTGGCGCGGTGGTCAACCGGCCCTCGGTGTGGTCTGACCGATGAATTTCTGCGCCGTGTTGGTCTGTACGCCGAATACCGACTCACGGAGGCTGACGCCATGCGGAAACTGACCTTTGGCATGAACATGAGCCTGGACGGCTACATCGCCGCGCCCGGCGACGACCTCGGCTGGGGCGTGCCGAGCGACGAGCTGTTCCAGTGGTGGTCCGACCGGG
>DATHBQ010000319.1:0-2978 GCA_035296105.1 Propionibacteriaceae bacterium
GGCCAGCCAGCGCTCCCGCAGCGGGATGTGGCCTGAGCGCGTCGACCCTTCGCCAGGGTCAGGGTGCATCTGGAGCAGGCCGAGCGCCCCGTGGAGCTCGTCGATCCGGCGGCGCATCGCGGCGGCGTTGTCGGCGTCCAGCCCCGACACGGCCCTCGAGAGGCCGGCGCAGGTTCGGACCAGCAGGGTCTCGATCACCCGGCTCAGAGCGGCGGTGTCGGTCTGCCGGACGTCGCCGTAGCGCTGCGCCCGGGCCAGCGGCGGCATGGCCTCCATCAGGTGAACCACGTCGACGTCCCGGGCGGCCCGCTCGGCCACGGTTACGAGCAGCACCTCCAGGGCGGCCGGCAGCGCAGCCAGCAGGCACCGGCCCACCGTCCGGGTGAGCTCGGGCAGGGTGCCGTCCCGGCGGATCTGGTCGATGCGGGCGGTCGCCGCCGACTCGACGGTGGTGCCCCAGACCGACGCCTCGACCAGCTGCACGGCGAACTTCGGTCGCCAGCGCGACGCCCACACCTCCCGGAACGTGCCCTGGCTGGCGATGTCGCTCTCGGCCGGGCGGACCCAGTCGAGCTCGAGCAGCCGGAGCCGGTGGAAGAGCTGCGACCGGTTCCGGTCGATGGTCCGGCGCAGGTCGAGATCCCAGTGCCGCAGGTCCGGCTCCCGGCGGACCCGGAGGCTGCGACAGGTGCGGACCAGGTCGGCATCCAGCGGCACCGTCGGCACCCGCTCGTTGACCGACCCGAGGGCCTGGCCGACCACGAGGTGCTCGGTCACGTAGCGGACCGCGAGCTCGTCGCCGTCACAGAGCACCGCCCGGGTGGCCTCGGTCACCTCGGTGAGGCCGGCCAGCGGCCGGGACCGGAGGCTGGCCAGCGTCTCGGCCAGCCGTACCGCCTCGATCACGTGGGCGCTGGAGGCCGGCAGGTCCCGCTCCCGCAGGGCACGCGCGACCTTGACCAGCCACCGCGGGATGGTGCCCTCCGGCGCGGTCCACAGGTGGTGGTACCAGCCCGGCGAGGTGATACCGGCGCCGTACCCGCTGGCGCTGGCCAGCCGCTCCGCGGTCCACGGCACCCAGGTCAAGGTCACCTTGCGCTTGGCGCTGCCCTGCAGCACGGCCGAGTCGGCGTTGGCCGGCGGCAGCGGCCAGGTGAGCACCGGGGCGTGCCAGGCGCCGCAGACCACGGCGACCCGGTCCCGGCCGCGCCGCCGGGCCGCCCGGATGGTCTGCCGCATGTACGCCTCGCGCCGCCGTTCGCTCGGGCTCGGCGGGCCGGACGCGGAGCGGAGCTCGGCCATGGCCTCGACCAGCAGCGGGAACGGCGAGGAGGAGTCCAGTCGCGACTCCACGAGGTCCTCCCACCAGCGCTCCGGGTCGTCGTAGCCGGCCGCGGCGGCGAGGGTGCCCAGCGGGTCCTGGGCCGGGTCGTCCCGGCGGGGCCCCCGGTGCTCGGTCTCGTCGAACAACGTCGCTCCCCCGTTCTGCGGGGCCAGCACCTGCGCGGCCGGCAGGTCGCAGAACCGGACCTCGACGCCTCGTTGGACGGCCCAGACCATCGCCTGCCACTCCGGGGAGAACACGGCGAAGGGCCAGAAGGCGGAGACCTTGGGCTCGTCGGCCGCGTACGCCAGCAGGGCCAGCGGCGGCTGCATCTCCTCAGCGGTGACCCAGCCGATGAGCTGGTCGGCGTCGGCCGGTCCCTCGATCAGCACCGCGTCCGGGCCGTACTCGTCCAGGGCCCGCAGCAGCGAGCGGGCTGATCCCGGCCCGTGGTGGCGGATGCCGAAGACCCGCACCGGGTCGTCGTCCCGCTCCGCAGTCCCGACCGGGGTCGGCAGAACGGAAGTCGTCACGAGACGTCACGGCAGGCCGCGTAGAACTCGGCCCAGCCCTCGCGCTCGCGGACCACCAGCTCGAGGTACTCGGTCCAGGCCACCCGGTCGGCCACCGGGTCCTTGATCACCGCGCCGACGAGTCCGGCGGCCACATCGGACGGACGCAGCCACCCGTCACCGAAGTGCGCCGACAAGGCCAGCCCGCTGGTGATCACCGAGATCGCCTCGGCGGCCGACAGCGTCCCGGACGGCGACTTGATGGTCGTCCGGCCGTCCTTGGTCACCCCGGACCGCAGCTCGCGGAAGACCGTGACCACCCGACGGATCTCCTCCACCGCCGCGGGCACCGGAGGAAGCTCCAGCGTGGCGGCGAGGTCGGCGACCCGGGTGGAGACGATCCGCACCTCGTCCTCCTCCCGCTCCGGCAGCGGGAGCACGACGGTGTTGAACCGGCGGCGCAGGGCGGCGGACAGGTCGTTCACGCCCCGGTCGCGGTCGTTGGCCGTGGCGATCAGGTTGAAGCCCTTGACCGCCTGCGCCTCGTCGCCGAGTTCCGGGATGGGCAGGGTTTTCTCCGACAGCACGGTGATCAGCGCGTCCTGCACGTCGGCCGGTATCCGCGTCAGCTCCTCCACCCGGACGATGGATCCCTGCCGCATCGCGGTCAGGACCGGCGAGGGCACCAGCGCCTCCGGTGTCGGTCCCTCGGCCAGCAGGCGTGCGTAGTTCCAGCCGTAGCGGATGGCCTCCTCGGCGGTCCCGGCCGTGCCTTGGACGAGCAGCGTCGAGTCACCGGAGATGGCGGCGGCCAAGTGCTCCGACAGCCAGGACTTGGCGGTCCCCGGTACGCCGAGCAGCAGCAGCGCGCGGTCGGTGACCAGGGTCGCGACCGCCACCTCGACCAGCCGCCGGGACCCGACATACTTCGGGACGACGACCGTGCCGTCGGTCAGGGTGCCGCCCATCACGTAGGTGACCACCGCCCACGGCGAGAGCCGCCAGCGCGGCGGCCGCGGTCGGGAGTCGGCGGCCTCCAGGGCGGCCAGCTCCTTGGCGTACGCGTCCTCGGCGTGCGGCCGCAGCTGCTCAGCGCGTGAGTCGGGAGCCGGTGCGTTCATGCCTCAACTCCGGACCGCCGG
>DATHBQ010000320.1:0-1911 GCA_035296105.1 Propionibacteriaceae bacterium
CGTCTCGGCGTCCGCCTCGGTGCCGTAGTGCGCAAGGTCCAGACCGCATACCGCGGAGAGCCAGGCGGTGCGGGCGGCGAAGCGGGACTCACTCAGCCAGGGCTGGAGGAAACCGGGGGTCTGCGCCCCTTGTCCGGGCGCCACGATGGCGAGCACCCCTTTATGGTTTCGTGACCTGGCGGTAAACGCCGCATGTCGCCGCCACGAATATTCGTACGTCCTCTTGTCCGGTTCCTACAACCGTGTGGCGAGAGTCACGCCGGTCAGGCCACCTCCTCCGGTTTGGCTCGCGCAAAGAGCCGCCCGAGGGTCACGGCGAGCCGGAGGGCGTACGCGTCGCGGGGGTCGGTGGGGCTGTAGCCACTGACCTCGTGGATGCGACGGAGCCGGTAGCGGACTGTGTTGGCGTGCACGAACAGGGCTCGGGAGACCGCCTCCACCGACAGGCCCTGGTCCAGGAAGGTGACCAGCGTCTCGAGCAGGCCCCCACCCGCGCTCAGCAGCGGCTCGTAGAGCTCGCGGGCCAGCATCCGCCGGGCGTGCCCGTCCCCCGACAACGCGCGCTCGGGCAGCAGGTCGTTGGCCGCGACCGGTCGCGGCGCCTCCGGCCAGCCGGCCGCCGCGCGGTAACCGGCCAGGGCCGCCCGGGTGCTGCTGGCCGCATCCATCAGGTGCTCGACCGGCGGCCCGACCACGACCGCGCCGGGCCCGAACAGGTGGGCGAACTTGCCCACCACCGCCAGGGCCGGGCCATCCTGGCCGAGCCCGATCCCGCCCAGGACGACGACCATCCGG
The DNA here is from genome assembly GCA_035296105.1 of Propionibacteriaceae bacterium. Classification (GTDB taxonomy): domain Bacteria; phylum Actinomycetota; class Actinomycetes; order Propionibacteriales; family Propionibacteriaceae; genus Microlunatus. Next base: position 796 of record DATHBQ010000320.1, read on the forward strand.
TCGCCCTGGACCGAGCCCAGCATGTCGGCGCCGGCGATGGCGGCCGTGTGCCGGATCGACTCCAGCGCCCGCGCCGGCTCCAGGTCGGGAGCCGGCCCGACCACGACCACGACGCTCGCCGTGGCGTGCCAGCCCAGCGTGGAGGCCCGGGAGAGCACGGTGTCGTCGGTCTCGCCGCGCAGCACGGCGTCGACGACAAGGGCCTCGAGCCGCTCGTCCCAGGCGCCCCGCAGCTCGGCGGCCCGCGCGTACACCTCGGCCGCGGCGAAGGCGACCTCGCGGCTGTAGGAGATGATCGCGGCGTGCAGGAAGGGTCGGTCGGCCTTGGGCATCACCTGGTCGATCTGGCTCTCGACCACGTCGATGGTGGTCCGCACCAGCTCGACGGTCTGGTAGAGCGAGATCCGCCGCGCCAGCTCCCGGGGGGCGGAGCCGAAGACGTCCGCGGTGCTCGGCGGCCGCGGCTCCGGCTCGGCGAACCACTTGGCGAAGCCGTCGATCCCGGCCTGGGCGACGAGCGTGATCCAGGACCGGTGTTCGGCGTCGAGGCCGCGGAACCAGTGGTGCCGCGCCTCCATCTCCGCCATCGCGGCCGTGGTCATGGCCCCGGTGGAGCCGGCGAGCCGCTTGGCGATGCTGGCCCGGGTCTTGGCCGACGGCAGCAGGGATCGGTTGATCCCTCGCGTGGACGCGGCCATAGGCTGACTGTAGGTCAAGCAGAACAGGGGCTAGCGCGGACGTGAGTGATCTTGATACCCGCCCCCGCGAGCAGCGGGTGGGTGCTCCTCGGACCGCCGGCGCCGAGCAGCTGTTGATCACCGGACGTCGGGTGCCGCTGGGCAAGACCACCGAGGTGATGCGGGCCCTGCCGGACCGCCAGGTGCGGATGATCGGGGCCTGGTGCTTCCTCGACCACTACGGGCCCGAGGACCTCGGCGACCGGCTCGGCATGCAGGTCTGGGCCCATCCGCACACCGGTCTGCAGACGGTGAGCTGGCTGCTGGAGGGCGCGGTCGAGCATCGGGACAGCCTGGGTTCGCAGGCCCTGGTCCGGCCCGGCGAGCTCAACCTGATGACCGCCGGCCGCGGCATCGTGCACAGCGAGATCTCCCGGCC
>DATHBQ010000321.1:0-2352 GCA_035296105.1 Propionibacteriaceae bacterium
CTGGTCGAAGGGTCATCCTCCTGGGCCTCGACCGGCTCAGCCTCCATGGCGTCGTCGTCCGCCTCGGCGTGGTACAGCCGGTCGCGCTCCCGCCGCCGCTGCACCGCCGGACGCAGCTGCTCGAACCGGGAGTCCTCGCCGCGCCGGCTGAGGATCTCCGCACCGACGTCGACCTGGGGCGCGAAGTCGAAGACCACTGCGTCCGCTCCACCGATGGCCACCGCGTCGCCTGCCGTCGCCCCGAGCTGCAGCAGCCGGTCCTCGATGCCGATCCGGTTCAGCCGGTCGGCCAGGTAGCCGACGGCCTCACCGTTGCCGAAGTCGGTCTGCGCCACCCAGCGCTCGGGCTTCGCCCCGCGAACTCGCCAGACCTCACCCTCCCGATCCACGGTGAACTCACCCGGTCCGGTGACCGGATCCGGCCGCAGCACAATGCGCGGCGGGGCGGGCAGCGGTGCCGCGGCGCGGCGAGCGGCAACCAGCTCGGCCAGCGCGAAGGTCAGCGCGTTCAGTCCCTCCCCCGTCTTGGTGGAGATCCGAAAGACCGGCCAGCCGCGGCTGCCCAGCTCATCCGCCGCCAGCTCGGCCAGCTCGGCCGCGTCCGGGACGTCGACCTTGTTCAGCGCAATCACCCGCGGCCGGTCCTCGAGCCCGCCGTGGGCGGTGAGCTCGGACTCGATCACCTCGAGATCGCTGACCGGGTCCCGGCCGGGCAGGTAGGTCGCGCAGTCGATCACGTGAACCAGGGCCGCGCAGCGCTCGATGTGCCGGAGGAAGTCGAAGCCCAGACCGCGGCCCTCGCTCGCGCCCTCGATCAGCCCCGGCACGTCGGCCACCGTGTAGGTGATCTCACCGGCCACCACCACACCCAGGTTGGGCACCAGGGTGGTGAACGGGTAGTCGGCAATCTTGGGGCGCGCCCGGGAGATGGCTGCGACCAGGGAGGACTTGCCCGCGCTAGGGAAGCCGACCAGGCCGACGTCGGCCACGACCTTGAGCTCCAGGGTGATGGTCCGGATGTCGCCCTCGGTGCCGAGCAGCGCGAAGCCCGGGGCCTTGCGGGTGTTGGAGGCCAGCGCGGCGTTGCCCAGCCCGCCGCGGCCGCCACTGGCCACCACGACCTCGGTCCCGATCCCGGTCAGGTCGGCGAGCTGCTCGCCGGTGGTGGCATCGGTGACCACCGTGCCCTCCGGCACCGGCAGCACCACGTCCTCGCCACGGGCCCCGTTCTGGTGATCGCCGCGACCCGGCTGACCGTTCGTGGCCCGCCGGTGCGACTGCCGGTGGTAGTCGACCAGCGTGGTCAGCCCCGGGTCGACCCGCAGGATGACCGAGCCGCCGTCCCCGCCGTTGCCGCCGTCCGGACCGCCCAGCGGCTTGAACTTCTCCCGGTGGACGGAGGCGCAGCCGTGGCCGCCGTTGCCGCCGTACGCGTGCAGGGTGACCCGGTCGACGAAGCTCGGGATCGCCATGGCGTACGCCTCTTTCCTGGGAGAACTACGAAAGGGTGGCCCATCGAGCGGGCCACCCTTTGCAAAAAGCGAACGAACTCAGACCGAGGTGGTGGCCTCGGCCGCTGGGGTCACGTTGACGACCCGGCGACCACGCTTGGTGCCGAACTCGACCTGTCCCTGGACCAGGGCGAACAGGGTGTCGTCGCCGCCCCGGCCGACCCCGTCACCGGGGTGGAAGTGTGTGCCGCGCTGCCGGACGATGATCTCGCCGGCGTTCACCACCTGACCGCCGAACCGCTTGACACCGAGGCGCTGGGAGTTGGAGTCGCGCCCGTTACGGGTGGACGAAGCGCCCTTCTTGTGTGCCATGTCTGCTCCTCAGCTCTCGATCCCGGTCACCTTGACCTGGGTGTACCGCTGACGGTGACCCTGGCGCTTGCGGTAGCCGGTCTTGTTCTTGTACTTGAAGATCCGGATCTTCGGGCCCTTGGTCTCGGCCAGCACTTCAGCGGTGACCGTGGCGCTGCCGAGCGCGGACTGGTCGGAGGTGACGGTGTCGCCGTCCACCAGCAGCAAAGGGGTCAGCGAGACGCTTGCCCCGGCCTGGTCGTTGATCCGGTCGATCTCGAGCACGTCGCCGACGGCGACCTTGTGCTGGCGGCCGCCACTGCGCACGATCGCGTACACGTCTGGTCCACTCTCTTCGCGGTGTTTGTCGATCTGCGGCCAAATGGCGCAGGACAGGTGCGCACCTGAGCGCGCACCGAGGATCAAGATTACGTGGACCGCACAAGGCCGGTCAAACCAAGGCGACCTGGTGACGTACCCGCCGTTAGCCTACGTGCGTGCTGCCCCGGATCTCCGCCACGGCGTACCTGACCCCGCTGCGGGAGGGTGG
>DATHBQ010000322.1:0-6851 GCA_035296105.1 Propionibacteriaceae bacterium
GTTGTCAGCGTGGGTGGTCGCCGGAGCGACCCCCACGCCTGACAACTCGGGAAGGATAGGACGCGGAAGTCAGGGGCGGGTCAGCCGCAGGGTGACGATCTGGAAGGGCCGCAGCTCCAGGTCGATGCCGTCGGCGACAGCGTCCGCCGCCGTTCGCAGCGCGGTCGCGTCCTCCAGCGGCCGCTCCAGCACGCCGGTCTCGATGACGGTGCTGACGGCGAACGACGGGTGCAGGCGGCCGCGGGCCCGGCCGCCGTAGGCCTCGTAGAGCCGGACGATGACGTCGCCGCTCCGGTCCTCGGCCAGCTTGACCGCCTCGACCACGATCGCCGGGTGGTCCACGGTCAGCAGCGGCTCGACCGGGCCGGCCCCGTCGACCTCGCGGGGCGGCAGGTTCAGCCGGTAGCCCTCCTGAACCGCATCGGCGATGTCCGCTCCGACCACCAGTGAGCAGCGCATCGTGTGCTCGCCCTGGTCGGCCTCCGGATCGGGGAACAGCGGAGCCCGGAGCAGCGACAGCCGCACCGTCGTGGCCACCCGCCCCGTCCGGCTCGACCGGGTGATGTCGTGCCCGTAGGTCGAGTCGTTGGCAACCGCCGCGCCGTAGCCGGCCTCGCCCACGTGCACCCAGCGGTGCGCGCAGGTCTCGAACCGGGCGCTGTCCCAGGAGGTGTTGGTGTGGATCGCTCGATTGACATGGCCGAACTGGATCTCCGACGCGGCGTGGTCGGCGTGCAGGTCGAGCGGGAAGGCCAGCTTGAGCAGGCGCTGGCGCTCGTGCCAGTCGACGGTGGTCTCGATCTCGATGGTCTTCGCCCCGCCAGCCAGCGTGATCACCTGCTCCACCGCCGAGTCGCCGAAGCGTCGGCGGACCCGGACGGCCACCCGCTCCGGTCCCTTCTCCAGCACCTCCATCCCGGCCACGTCGGTCAGGTCGACCACCGACCGCCGGTAGTGGTCGTCCAGGTCCCAGGCGTCCCACTGGGCCGGCGTGTCCCGGTGCAGCTGCAGCAGGTTGCCCGTCGCCCCGACCGGCAGCAGCTCCCGGTCGGCCTCGAGGTCGAACACCGAGGTCAGCAAACCCCGGTCGTCGACGACCACCCGGACCCGGCCGTTCTCCAGCACGATCCCGTCGGTCGAGTCCGTCACCGCCGCACCAGCGGCCTCCGTACGCGGACCGGCGCCCAGCGCGGACACCCCGGCCAGGGCGTACGGTGCGGCGTTGAAGGTCAGCCGGATCGAGCCGGTCCCGGCCAGGGTGCGGCTGGCCCGCCCGATGATCTCCTCTGCCGCCCGCCGCACCTCGGCGTAGCCGCTGTCCGCGTCCTGGTAGACCCAGGCGATCGAGGAGCCCGGCAGGATGTCGTGGAACTGCTGCAGCAGCACGGTGTGCCAGGCCCGCTCGAGCTCGTCGTACGGGTAGTCCTCGCCGTGCCGCAGGTACGCCGTCGTGGCCCACAGCTCGGCCTCGCGGAGGAGGTGCTCGCTGCGCCGGTTGCCCCGCTTGGTCCGGGCCTGGGAGGTGTAGGTGCCGCGGTGGAACTCCAGGTACAGCTCGCCGCTCCATTCCGGCGGCGACGCGTACTCGGCCTCGGCCGCTGCGAAGAAGGTCACCGGGCTGGCGATCTCGACCGTGGGCGAACCCTCGAGGGACCGCGCGCGTCGCGCCGCAGCCAGCATCTCCCGCGTCGGCCCGCCGCCGCCGTCACCCCAGCCGAAGGGCACCATCGAGCTGTTGGCCCGGCCCTTCTCGGCGAACCCGCGTTCGGCCCGGGCCAGCTCGCGGCCGGAGAGATCGGAGTTGTAGGTGTCCACCGGCGGGAAGTGGGTGAACAGCCGGCTGCCGTCGATGCCCTCCCACCAGAAGGTGTGGTGCGGCATCCGGTTGGTCTCGTTCCACGAGGTCTTCTGCGTCAGGAACCAGCGGATCCCGGCCAGCCGCGCGATCTGCGGCAGGGCCGCGGTGTAGCCGAACGAGTCCGGCAGCCAGGCCTCCTGGCACTCCACCCCGAACTCGTCGGCGAAGAAGCGCTGACCGGCCACGAACTGCCGGACCAGGGCCTCGCCGCCCGGCATGTTGGTGTCGCTCTCCACCCACATCCCGCCCACCGGGACGAAGCGGCCGTCGGCCACCCGCCGCCGGATCCGCTCGAAGAGCTCCGGGTAGGAGTCCCGGACCCAGGCGTACTGCTGGGCCGAGGAGCAGGCGAAGATCAGGTCCGGATCCTCCTCCATCAGTGACAGCACGTTGGCGAAGGTCCGGGCGCACTTGCGCGCGGTCTCCCGCACCGGCCACAACCAGGCCGAGTCGATGTGCGCGTGCCCGACGGCCATCACCCGGTGCGCACTGGGGTACGCCGGCTGCCGCAGCACCTCGGCGAGCACCTCACGTCCGGCGGCGGCCGTGCCGGCGACATCCCGCGGCTCGACCGCGTCGACCATGTCGTCCAGGGCCCGGAGCACCATCGCCCGTCGCGGCGAGCCGATCGGCAGCTCCGGCATCAATCCGCGCAGGGTGTCGACGTCCTGGATCAGCTCCCACACCGCGAGGTCGAGCTCAGCCAGCCAGGCGCCGCCGAAGCGGTACTGGGGCTCCGTCCCGGCCGTCGCGAGGTCACCCATCGGGGTCGGTGCGAAGTTCAGCCCGGCGGCGACGTCCGGGTTGGCCGAGGCTTCCAGGAAGAGGTTGACGGGACCGTCCGGGCGCAGTGGCAGGTGCCGGTTACGGGGATGCAGGCCCTTGATGACCGCGCCGTCCGCGGCGTACGCCGTCGCCTCGGCCGAGAAGCCCGGCTGAGTCCCGCCGAATCCCAGGTCGACGACGATCTCGGACAACAGTCCGTCGTCCACCGCCCAGCCGTCCGGCGCCTCTCCGGCGAGCCGGAACCACGTCGTACCCCACGGTCGGCCCCACGACTGGCCCGGCGAACACGGCTCGTACGCCGCTGCCGACGCCGTGGCGAAGTCCACGGGCTCACCCGGGGTGTCCCACGACGACACCGTCAGTGGGTGCTGCCGCCGGTAGACCGCCGGTCGTAGTCGCTCCGCCACGAACCGGGCGACCCGTCGTTCGACCCGCGCCACATCGTCGTGCACCTCGCACCTCCGCTGAGTCGTTCCGGTAGGAGTCCGAGGTTAACCGCCGATCCCGCACGAGCCGTGCCGTCACTGCCGGCGGAGATTCCCCGGTCTCGGTAACGTGCAGCCGTGACCACCGAGGCGATCGCCCAGGCCATCATCGCCGACGAGATCGTGCCGTGGTACCAGCCCATTGTGGATCTCGGCACGGGCCAGGTGGTCGGGGTGGAGGCGCTGGCTCGCTGGGTCCGACCGGGCCACGCGGTGGAGCCGACGGCGGCCTTCATCGAGGTCGCCGAGCGCAGCGACCTGATCATCGATGTCGATCGGGCGATCATGCAGCAGGCCTTCGCCGACCTGGCCGCCTGGTCGACGGTCCGGTCGGACCTGCGGCTCAGCCTCAACCTCTCCGGCCGTCAGATCGACCGGGACGACTGGTTGGACGCCCTGCAGGAAGCCGCCACCATGACGGGGATCGCTCCCGTCCGGATCAGTGTCGAGCTGACCGAGACCGTCCGCCCCACCCGCCGCGACGCGGGCGTGGAACTGCTGCACAGGGCCCGCGCCGCTGGCTTCGCCATCTGGCTCGACGACTTCGGCACCGGCTGGGCATCCCTCCACGACCTGGTCCAGCTACCCGCCAGCGGCCTGAAGGTCGACAAGTGCTTCGCCGACGACCTCGGCCAGCCAGCGGTGGACGCCATCGTGCGCGCGATGGCCGGAGCGTGCCGCGAACTGGGCCTGGACCTGGTCATCGAGGGCATCGCCACCCCCGAGCAGGCCCGCCACGCCCGCTCCCTCGGCTGCTCCTACGCCCAGGGCTTCCTCTGGTCCCCCGCCGTCCCCGCCACCGACCTCCCCGCCCTGCTCACCCCAGGCCCACCTACCTGATAACTGAGGCCGCGCATCCGCGGACTGCCGCCTGCGCCGTGGGTCTCGGGCGCGCCGCCCGGCTGCGGGGCCGAGACCTGAAGGGCCGTCGAGGTGTAGCGAGCCCGCGCGAGCCAGGCTGCACGCCAGAGCGGGGCGGACCCGAACCCCGTTCACGGCGGGACTGAAGATCTTGAAACGGCGGAGGCACGAACTGCCGCACGGCTAGCTCTCCGGACGCCCGGCGCCGCCGTGGACGGGGTTCGGGACCGACTCGCGTACCGAAACCAGCCCCTCCGGCTCGCGCGGGCGCCCGAACAGGAATCCCTGAGCCGACTCGCACTTCAGATCGCGCACCACCTGCAGCTGGTCGTCGCGCTCGACCCCCTCGGCGACGACCGGCAGCCCGAACGCGTGCGCGGCCTGGACGATCAGCTGCATCAGCTTGAGGTTGGACTCCGACCCGGGATCGAGGAACCGCCGATCCACCTTGACGCAGTCGACCGGCAGCGTCTCCAGCCGCATGATCGAGCTGTATCCCGTGCCGAAGTCGTCGAGACTGATCGTGACTCCCAACCGACGAAGCTCGGTCAGGTTCATCAGCCCGAGCGGATCGTCGATCAACGCGGTCTCGGTGATCTCCAGCACGAGCTGCCACGGAAAGATGCCGGAGTCATGCAGCGCGGTCACCACGTCGTCGATGATCCGCGACCGCACCACGTGGCGGCCGGAGATGTTGACCGCCAAGGTCAGCTCGTGGTCCCCCCGTTCGGCGTTCCACCGGGCCAGCTGGGCGGTCGCCCGCTGGAGCACCCAGGTATCGACGTCACAGATCAGGTTCGAGTGTTCGGCGACCGAGATGAACTCCATCGGACCGACGAGCCCGATGCCAGGGCGCTCCCAGCGCACCAGCGCCTCGTAGCCCTGGACCCGGCCGCTGGGGACGTGCACGATCGGCTGGTAGTGCACCACCAGCTCATCGTTGCGCAGGGCGGTGGCGAGGGCGGCCTCCAGGGTCGCCCGCTCATCAACCTCCCGGCGCAGCTCGGTATCGAAGACCTCGGTCCGGCTCCGGCCACTGGCCTTCGCCCGGTAGACCGCGACGTCGGCCTCGTGCAGCAGCCGGTCGGGGTCGGCGAGTCCGTCCTGGCTGATGGCCACGCCGATGCTGGCCCCGACCTGGGCCGGCCGGCCGTCGGACAACAGAACAACCCGTGAGACCTCGGCCACCAGCCGGTCGGCCACCGTGACCGCCGAGGCCTGCTCGGCCAGCGGCTCCAGCAGCACGACGAACTCATCACCGCCGAGCCGCGCCACCGTGTCTCCACTGCGCACCGTGCGCAGCATCCGCTGCGCCACCTCCCTCAGCAGCTCGTCCCCCGCCGCATGGCCGAAGGTGTCGTTGACCCGCTTGAACCCGTCGAGATCGATGAACAGCAGGCCGATCACCGCACCGCTGCGCTGCGCCCGGCTGAGCGCCGAGCGAATCAGGCGCATTGCCTGCGCCCGGTTCGGCAGACCGGTCAGCGAGTCGTGCGCCGCCTGATGGGCCAGGTCCTCCTGAAGGCGTTCGCGCTGCCGGTTCGCGGCCATGATCTGGTCGATCGACAGGTTCATCCGCGCCACGACGAGTCCGAAGGTCAGCACCGAGCCGATAACCACGGCCCAGACGTCGAGGGGTACTCCCAGCAGGTGTTGGACCGCCAGGGTGGCCGGAGCGATCAGGACCGCCAGCGTCAGCGCGGCCAGCCGCGCACGGGTGAAGTGGACCGGCTGCGGCGGGCCCGGCTTGGACAACACGTACATCGACGGGTGCAGCGCCGCCGCACCCCAGACGACGTAGGAGGTCAGCCACAAGATGTCGAGCGGCTTGCTGGTGTCGAAGGTGACCAGGTCGAGCGCCAGCGACAACGTGTCGGCCGCGATCAGCAGGACGACGGCGGCGAACAGCAGCCGCAGGGACCTCGTCCAAGCTCCCGGCGTGGTGAGGAACAAGATCAGCATCGCCAGCAGCAGGATGTCGCCGACGGGGTATGCCAGGGCTACGGCCGCGGCAACGGCGGAGTCCTCCTGGTAGCTCTCCGCGGTGGGCCCGGCCAGCAGAACCCAGGACAGCACGCCCAGGCCGACCGTGACGATCATGGTGTCCAGCACACCGGATCGGTCGCTCCACCGCCTCCGGCCCCGGGCGAGCGACAGCAGCCCGGCCGCCAGGACCGGGTAGGCCAGTACGTAGAACGGGTCGGCCGGCGAGGGGAACCGGTCGTTTCCCAGCACATCGGCGTCGTAGCTGAAGACGATGTCACCGGTCACCCAGATGGCCTGCCCGACCGCCATCAGGTACCACGCCCGGGCACGCACCGGACGGTTGATCCGGACACCGGCGACGATCGCCACGGTCCCGGCCAGGCCGATGGCGACATAGACCGCGTCGGCCAGAAGACCCCTCGGCAGGAAGAGGTAGCCGACACAGGCCAGCAGCCCGGGCACGGTGAAGTAGATCGCGGCCCGGTGGTGGCGGCTCGGCGGCGGCTCGGTCGGCGGAGCCCCGGTCGCGGTGGTCCCGTAGGACTCGATCGTGTTAACCATGCTGTCGCGCCAGTACGCGAGGTTGCCGCTGCCGTTCCGGGTCGAGGGCCGCGACGGCCGGCGCCGGGAACGGGATGCCCTCCACCACCCCTGGCGGAGTGTGGAACAGCCACATCGAGATGGTCCGGTAGGCCGCCCAGTCGCCCTCCATGACGCGGAGCGAGGCGACGTCTCGACCGGACTCGCTGCTGCGCAGCCGGACGACCAGCAACCGCACCGGCGCGGCGCCCGGCAGGGTCAGCTGGACCGCGCCGTCGACCGGCAGTGTCCCGCGGGGGAAGCTGACGGCCGCCCCACCGACCGAGATGTCCACC
>DATHBQ010000323.1:0-2835 GCA_035296105.1 Propionibacteriaceae bacterium
GCTGCTCGATCACCTCGGCGTAGTCCAGGCGGTAGAGCGCGTCCGCGCTGAGCACCAGCAGCAGCTCGGGGGCGGCCTCGCGGATCAGGGGTGCGTTCTTCCAGATGGCATCGGCGGTGCCCTCGTGCCAGCCCTCGCGGGCGCCGCCCTGCGCGGGCGGAAGGACCAGCAGCCCGCCGTGATTGCGGTCGAGATCCCACGGCCGGCCGTTGCGCAGCGTGTCGGCCAAACTGGCCGGGTGGGCCTGCTGGATCACCCATACGTTGCGGATGTGGGAGTGCGCACAGTTACTGAGTGGTACGTCGATCAGGCAGTGGGACCCGCCGATCGGGAGTGCCGGCTTGGCCCGGTGCTCGGTCAGCAGCTCCAGTCGGCTCCCGGCACCGCCGGCCAACACCAGGGCCAGCACTTCGGGGGACGACATGGATCGATTCTCTCAGCCGCCATCGGGAGGAGGGCCGGCGGCCGCCCTGGACCAACTGTGCACTTACGGCATCCGTGTCGGCCGTTCCATGGCCTCAGAGTGCCAGAAGTGCACAGTTTCCCAGGACGGCGGCCGGTGACCTCCGCGTACCGGAGTCAGATCATGGTCGCGGAGCCGAACCACCCCGCCGGGAGATAGTCAGTAAAGGTGCTTCGTCTGTTTGTCTCGGCAATTCCCCGTAATCGAATGATGACTAGATCAGGCGGTGCATCTATCGGCTATTGACAAATCGGATCCCCCGCTGTCTGTCAGCATAATTGTGTTCAGGAAGCCGTCGTCACCCTTTTGTTGACTGCTCTAGACGCGTACGGGCGGACTGACGATGGCGGCGGCGAGAATGGTCTGATCGGGAATCGGGGTGGGCCAGTAGCTCACGGCGAGAGGAGCTGGCGGTGTCGCGGCGGCCCAGAACCGCTGCCGGTAGGTCTGGGGTGCCGAGGTCCGGGTCGGCGCCGGGGTGGCTGCGGTGACGGCGGCCTCGGTCACGGTCGTCAGGCCGGGGAACACGATGTCCAGCCCATAGCCGTTCCAGTCGGCCTGAGGCGTCACCGTCGTGACCAGCTCGATCTTGTCGCCCGGACGGCGCAACCCGCCGGTCCAGCTGCCCCAGCCAGCGCTCCGCTCGCCAGGGCCGGAGCCGTCGAGCGCGACGGGCTGACGGACGGTCGACGGGTCGGGCACCGCGCGACCGCCGGCCAGTCGGGGCTGACCTCCGTCGATCCTCCCTCCCCGACGGACTTGGGGCGCTGGGAGCTGACGGCTGTCCGGCAGCCCGGGCCCGGCGGTCACCGCCTCAACCCGCCAGATGATCGAGGTGAACGAGTCGCCGGCGACGACCGGACCCAGCTCGATCCGGAACTCTTGCCGGGCCGGCGGATAGCGGAAGGTCGGGGACGTGGCCTGACTCTCCACTGGAGCTGCTGGTCGGGAGAGATCCGTCGGCGCCTCGGCCCGGTGCACCAGGTCGATCGGCGCGACCGGGACCTGCGGGAACGTCGGTACCAGCGGCACGGCGACGTCCACGACCTCGACCGTGGCCGGCAAGCCAGGGAAGGCGGTCTGCAGCAGGCTCGTGCCACCGGCCCGCAGCCGGGCGACCGCTGGGTCGAGCTGGGTACACACGCACCGCCCGGTCGCCGGATCGGTGAGTGGTGTGTACCGCATCCGCTGGAAGCGATCGACCAGGGCTACCTCGGTCGCACCCAGGCCCGCCACCACGCCATCGGGCAGCCGGCGACCGATCGGTGTGGTCTCGTTGGGCAATGGCGTGAGCGACCAGTCCAGCACAGTGCCGCCGGCGACCCGCCGGACGCCGTGGACGGCGATCCGGACCTGGGTCGGTGATCCGATCTGAAGTGTCCAGACGGCCTCGCCGGCCACCGGCAGCAGCACGCCCGAGGGAGCTCGCCGGGGAAGCGAACGGCTGGGCGTCTCCGAAGCGGCCGGCTGCGGTGCGAACAAGCCCGGCTCATCGGCTCCGTACCCGCAGCCAGTCAGCGCCACAGATGCCGCCAGGGCGAGGGCGGCGGTGCGCCGCCGCCAGCGGTGCTGACGGCTCACGCTGCGAGTCTAGGCCCGGCTTCGCCGGAGGCGGCGGGCTTGCGGACCGATCCGCGCAGGACAATGCGCGGGTGAGCGCGCGGATGAAGGGCCGGTGCCGCGAAGTCGAGCGGCTGACCGGGGACATCGCGACCTGGGCTGCCGGTCGGGACGACGTGCGGGCCGTTGCCCTGGTTGGTTCGTACGCCCGCGGGCGGGCACGCCTCGGCAGCGACGTCGATCTCGTGGTTCTGACGCCGGTGTTCGCGGAGCTGGCTGCCGATCCGACCTGGTTCCAACAGCTGCGACCGGGCAGCACGTTGATCAGGGCGATGGCCTGGGGGCCACTGCTGGAGCGTCGCTATCGGCTTCGTTCCGGCCTCCAGGTCGAGATCGGTCTCGTCACGCCGAACTGGGCCGGCCTGCCCCTGGATCGAGGAACCCGCCGCGTCCTGCACGACGGCCATCGGGCCCTGTACGACCCAGCCGGCTTGCTCGCCCGGGCCGGGCACGCCGCCGTGGGACGCCGGTCCGTCGGCGGCGGCGGGTCAGACGGCGCCATCGTCGCCGAAGCGTCTGCCAGCGGTAGTGACACGGCAACTTCTAGGCGCTAAGTTCGCAAGTTAACAAAGTTGGAGGTAGTCGCGATGTCTCGGATTCTGGTCGTCGCCAATAAGACACTTGGCAGCAGCGATCTTCTTCAGTCCATAAAAGATCGAATGGCCAGCGGCCCGTGCGAGTTCACCCTGCTGGTTCCGGCCATTCCCCATGCCCACCGGGAGAGCACGATCGAGACGCTGACCCGGCGTATA
>DATHBQ010000324.1:0-2538 GCA_035296105.1 Propionibacteriaceae bacterium
CAGCGCAGGTCCACGGACGCCGACCGCGCTGGCCCGCAGCACCGACACGGCTGCGGTCCAGTCCGTGGTCGCCCAGCTGCACGCCCTGGTCTACGGCTACCAGCTGGCCATCGGCCGGATGCCGGTCGCCGGCAACCGCGACGATCAGGCGGTCGCCGAGCTGCTCCAGCACCGGGTCCGCCGGGACCGGATGATCGGCTGGCTCCGCCGCCGGGGGGCCGAGGTGCCGGTGCCCGAGCCCGCGTACCGGCCGTCGGTCGAGGTCCGGGACGGCGCCACCGGAAGCCGGCTGGTGCGCACCATGCTGGTGGCGCTACAGCCCTTCGCCGCGATCTGGCTGGCCAGCGCCAACGATGCCGAGCGGGAGTGGGCACTGTCGTTCTTCCTCACCACCGCAGACCTGGCTCGGGGCTGGGGGGCTCCGCTGCCGGTCTGGCCGGGCAGCCCCGGCTGACCCGCCCTATCCCGTGAGCTGCCGGACCAGGTCGTAGGAGAGGCGCAGCACCAGACCGGCCAGCACCACCAGGAACACCCGGCGGATGAACGCGTTGCCGCGGCTGATCGCCGTCCGGGCGCCCAGCAGCCCGCCGATCAGGTTCGCCGCTCCCATGGCCAGACCCAGCACCCACAGGACCGACCCGCCGGCGGCGAACACGGCGATGGCCGACAGGTTGGTCACCAGGTTGGCGATCTTGGCCTTGGCGCTCGCCTCGAGGAACCCGTAGCCCAGCACGCCGACGAGCAGGATCACGAAGAACGATCCGGTGCCCGGTCCGCGGAACCCGTCGTAGGCGCCCACGCCCAGCCCGATCGCCGCGGTCCGGCCGTAGTGCCCCCCGCCGTCGTGCTTGCGCGCCGACACCAGACCGAGCTCCGGCCGGCGCCAGGTGTAGATCCCCACGCCGACCAGAGCGACCAAAACGATCGGGGTGAACCACTCCTTGGGCAGGAAGCGGGCGAGCTGCGCCCCGAGGGCCGATCCCGTCCCGGACGCCAGTACCAGCGGGAGGATCGTCCGCCAGTCGGGGCGAACGCGTAGGGCGTAGGTCAGCGAGCTGGTCGCGGTCCCCCACACCGAGCTGATCTTGTTGGTGCCGAGGATGTCCGCCGGCGGAGTGGTGTCGGGCAGCCCGATCAGCAGGGCCGGAAGCTGGATCAGTCCACCGCCGCCGACCACCGCGTCCACCCAGCCGGCCACGAACGCGGCCAGCAGGAGCAACGAGATGGTGAGGGCGCCGAGCTCCAGGAAGTCAGTCAAGGACCGGGCGAGAAGTGGACCGCCGCCACGATCTCCCCCAGCGCATCGGCGACCGGCACCTCTCGGCGCTCGTCGGTGCGCCGGTCGCGCACCTCGATCACTCCCGAGGCCAGTCCCCGACCGACGACCACGATCGTCGGCATGCCCATGATCTCGGCGTCGGCGAACTTCACGCCCGGGCTGGCCTTGCGGTCGTCCAGCAGCACCGACACCCCGGCCTGGTCCAGCTGTACGGCCAGGTCGGCCGCAGCGGCCGACACCGCCTCGTCCTTGCCGGTGGCCAGCAGCTGCACGTCGAACGGCGCCAGCTCCCGCGGCCAGCACAGCCCCTTCTCGTCGCAGGTCCCCTCGGCCACGGCCGCCACCGCCCGGGAGACCCCGACACCGTAGGACCCCATGGTGACGGTGACCAGCTTGCCTCCTGCGTCCAGCACCTGCAGCCCCAGTGCGTCGGCGTACTTCTTGCCCAGCTGGAAGATGTGGCCCATCTCGATCCCCCGGGCCAGACGCAGCGGGCCGGAGCCGTCGGGGGCCGGGTCCCCCTCCCGGATCTCCGCGACGTCCAGTACGCCGTCCGGGTTGAAGTCGCGGCCGCAGACCAGGTCGAAGACGTGCCGTCCGGGCTCGTTGGCTCCGGTGACCCACCGGGTCCCCTCGACGACCCGCGGGTCGACGAGGTAGCGGATGCCGCTCGCCGACTCCTCGCCCAGGGCCGCCGGACCGATGTAGCCCTTGACCAGCTGGGGGTACGCCGCGAAGTCCGCCTCGCCGAACGGCTCGGCCTCCGCCGGTTCGAGGTGCGCGGCCAGCCGCTTCTGGTCGACCTCGCGGTCGCCGGGCAGGCCGACCACCAGCGGATGCCGGGAGCCGTCCACCTCCCGCACCATCAGCACCACGTTCTTCAGCGTGTCGCCGGCGTGCCATTGCCGGTCGGCCCGCGGGAAGCGGGCGTTGGCCAGGGCGACCAGGGTCTCGATCGTCGGCGTGTCGGGAGTGTCCTCGACGTGGGCCGCGGGGGCGTCGTCGTACGCCACCGGCGGCGGAGGCGTGACCTTGACCGCCTCGACGTTGGCGGCGTACCCGCCCGGTGAGCGTACGTAGGTGTCCTCGCCGTTCTCCGCGATGGCCAGGAACTCCTCGCTCGCCGAGCCGCCCATCGCCCCCGACATCGCCGCGACGATCACATAGTCGAGCCCGAGCCGGTCGAAGATCCGGATGTAGGCCTTGCGGTGCAGCTGGTAGGAGCTCAGGAACGCCTCGTCGGAGACGTCGAAGGAGTA
>DATHBQ010000325.1:0-5605 GCA_035296105.1 Propionibacteriaceae bacterium
CGAGCCGGAGCCCACCGAGACCGAGACCGAGGAGCCCGAGCCGGAGCCGAGCGAGACCAGCGAGGAGCCCGAGCCGGAGCCCACGGAGACCGAGACCCGGGAGCCGGATCCGGAGCCGTCGGAGACAGCCGGTTCGCCGACCACCCGGCCGACGGCGGAACCGAGCAACACCAACAGTCGACGGAGCACACCGAAACCGAAGCCGACCAACGGCAACGGCAGCGAGCCAGGCGAGGAGTGATGGCGGCGCCGCCCGGCGTTCCTGTACGCAGCACCGACCGGCCGTCGCTGACCGACGGGTTCGTCGCCACGGTGAGCCAGCGCTTCGGCGGGCCGCTCGGCCGCCATGCGGGCGAGGGCGGCGGGTGGTGGAACCCGGTCCGGGTCGCCCTGCTCACCGGCACCCTGATCTACCTGGCCGGGATGGTGTTCCGGCTGCCGTGCCGCAACGGCGCCGACCACTTCCGCTACCTGTGCTACTCCGACATCCCGCTGCTCTATCCCGGACGCGGGCTGATGCAGGGCAACACGCCCTACCTCGACTCCGGTGACTACCCGGTGCTGGAGTACCCGGTGCTGACCGGGTGGTTCCTGGAGCTGGAGCGCATCCTGACCCGGCTGCTCGGCGGCGCCCAGGGGAGCAACCTGACGGCGGAGCAGCAGGCGGAGTCGACGCTGCGGTTCCTCGACGTCAACACGGTGCTGCTCGGCGGGCTGTTCCTGGTCGCGGTCTGGGCCCAGGTCCGCACCGTCGCGCCGCGGCCGTGGGACGGGATGATGCTGGCCGCCTCGCCCTGCGTCGCCGCGGCGGCGCTGATCAACTGGGACATGCTGCCGGTCGCGCTGACCGCGTTGGGCATGCTCGCCTGGGCCCGGCGGCGTCCGGGTCTGGCGGGGATCTTTCTCGGGCTGGGGATGGCGGCCAAGCTCTACCCGCTGTTCCTGCTCGGGCCGTTGCTGCTGCTCTGCCTGCGCGGGCGGAGGATGAGCGACTACTTCACGCTGCTGTCGACGTTCGTGGTCAGCTGGGGGCTGGTCAACCTGCCGGCACTGTGGCTGGCCCCGGAGGCGTGGCGCAGCTTCTGGAGCTTCAACGCCGACCGCGGCGGCGACTTCGGCTCCGTCTGGTACATCTTCTCCCTCGCCGGCAACCCGGTGCCCAATCTCAACGTCGTCAGCGCAGGGCTGTTCGCCTTCTTGTGCCTGGTGATCGCGGCGCTGATCGTCGTCGCGCCGCAGCGGCCCCGGTTCGGGTCGGTGGCATTCCTGGTCGTCGTGGCGTTCCTGCTGACCAACAAGGTCTACTCGCCGCAGTACGTGCTCTGGCTGCTGCCGTTCGTGGTGCTGGCCCGGCCGCGCTGGCGGGACTGGCTGGTCTTCACCGCCGGCGAGCTCATCTACTTCGTGGCCATCTGGTGGCACCTGGCCGGGGTGCTGAGTCCCGGCGACAGCTCCGCCGACCGGATCTACTGGCTGGCGGTGATCATCCGGCTGTGCACCCAGCTGTGGGTGGCCGCGCTGGTGGTCCGGGACATCTTCCGCCCCGAGCACGATCCCGTACGCCGGGGCGGGCTGGACGATCCGACCGGAGGAGGGCTCGACGGCGCGCCGGACGTGGCCTGGTGGCCGCGTCTGCGGCCTCGGCCGGTGCGCGGCCCTTCGACAGGCTCAGCGCACCTCTCGCCGACAGGCTCTGGCGTCTCGCCGACCGGCTCAGAGCCCACCGAACCCAGGCGAGCGCTGTGATGCTGGACCGATTGCGGCCTCGGTCTGTCGAAGGCCCGTCGACAGGCTCAGGGGACGTCATGGTCGAGGCGCCGCCGGAGCCGTCGGCCGCCGACGAGGCCCGGGCCCAGCGGTCCGACGGCCGGATCGTCATCCAGGCCTGGCTGGCCAGCCGCGGCCTGATCGCCGCTGTCGCCCTGGTGCTCGCCGTCGTGGAGGGTCGCTCGGTCTCGGAGATGGTCAGCAACTGGGACGTCCGGCACTTCGAGAACCTGGCCACGAACGGCTACCTGGGCGAGCCCGACGGCACGCTGATGGCCTTCTTCCCCGGGCTGCCCACGCTGCTCGCCCTCGGCCTGGCCGTGGGGCTCCCGATCCAGGTAAGCGGGGTTCTGCTCTCCCTGGCCGGCTCCGCCGTCGCCGCCGCGGCCCTGCTCCGGCTCGGCGGACCGTGGGCCGCGGTGGCCTGGTTGTTCGCGCCGACGGCGGTGTTCACGGCCGTCCCCTACACGGAGTCCCTGTTCTGCGCCGCGGCGTTCTGGGCCTGGGAACGGGCCCGTGCCCTCCAGTGGTGGCCGGCCGCGCTGCTCGCCGCCGGCGCCTGTTCACTGCGTGTCTCCGGGCTGTTCCTGGTCGGTGCGCTGTTCGTGCTGATCGTCACGATGCGCCGACTGGACTGGCGGACCAAGCTCACCGGCGTGGCCTGGCTGACCGTGCCGCTCGCCGTCATCGGTACGTTCGCGGTGAACCTCTACCTGCTCACCGGCAGCTGGACCGCCTGGTACTCCGCCCAGAAGACGGGCTGGGTCCGGGAGCTGACCTGGCCCTGGGAGTCGTTCATGAACACCATCCCGGCGATCGTGCCGGGCGCGTACGCCGACCACCCGTGGTGGGCCGCGGTGTTCCGCGGCGAGATGGTGTCGATGTTCGTCGGCGTGGCCGTGGTGGTCTGGTGTCTTGCGGCCAGCGTCCGTAGCCGGCGGCGGGGCCAGCCTCCGCTGTGGGGCGAGGCCAGCTGGGTCGGGGTCCAGGTGCTGGCCTTCTCGATGTCCTACTGGTTCTTCTCGGTCAATCGGGCTCTGCTGCTCTGGTTCCCGCTGTGGATAGTGATCGGCCGTTTCGTGTCGTGGCGGCCGGCCGCCGGCCACACCCGGGTCGCCCATCGCATCTTGCTGGGTGTCGCCTTCACCGCTGAGATCGTGTTCATGCTCTGGTGGTGCTGGCTGTTCTTCACCGGCCACTGGGCCAGCTAGAGCCGGGTCGGGGCACTGCTGCTGCAGATATCGGTGCTCGGCCGGGTAGGAGTACGCCGCCTGGCGCACCGACTCATCGGACTCCAGGCCCGCGCCCAGGGCTCCGCCCGATGGTGGCCAGTGAGGTCGTCAGCCAGGCGAGGTTGAGGAAGGCGCGTACCCCGGCTGGCTGGCTGACTCGCGGTGAGCAAGTCGGGACGACTTCGGACGGCGGGCCTACTCAGCGTTGCCGCCGCCCTGCGCCTTGGTCGTTGCCCGCCGGCTCCTCCGTGGACGGCTCAGACTCACCCTCCACGGTGATCGCCTGTGAGCGGCTGACGCTCTGCACGTGGACCCGACGAGGCTGGGCGGCCTGGCTCAACGGGAGGACCAGCCGCAGGACTCCATCGGTGTAGGAGGCCTGCACGTTCTCCACATCCACGTTCTCGCCCAGCTGCAGCTGCCGGGTGAAACTGCCCTGCGGACGCTCGGCCGCCAGCACGTTGTGACCCTCGGAGAACTCGGACCGCCGCTCGGCGCGGATCGTCAGGACGTGCCGTTCCGCGGTGATGTCCACGCTGCTCGGATCCACGCCGGGCAGATCCAGAGCGACGTGGAATCCGTCCTCCGCCTGCCACACGTCCATCGGCATGCCGATCGGAGTCCGGGTGCCCGACAGGAGCTGGTTCGTGAGCCGATCCATCTGCCCGAACGGGTCACCGAATGGATCGAAGCGCGAGACACTCATCGTTGATCTCCTTCCAGGGACTGTTGATGTCAGTGAGAGGAATTACCCGGTCCGTTCCTTGCAGAAACCGCGCATTCACGCGGCCCTCCTACCATGGCCGGGTGCCGCGGATGTGGATCGACCTCGAAGGCCTGGCCAATCTCCGAGACGTCGGCGGCCTGCCGACGACCGACGGCGGCAAGGTCGTCCCGGGGCGGCTGCTGCGCTCGGACAACCTGCAGACCCTGACCGAATCTGACATCGAGCAGCTGCTCGGCCTGGGGCTGACCGACGTGGTCGACCTGCGCAGCGACTACGAGCGGGCCTCGACCGGTCCCGGGCCGCTGACCCGCACCGACGTACGCCGGCACGAGCTGTCCCTGTTCCGCGAGAGCGAGCCCGGGGTCGGGGAGGACAAGCCGGATGTTCGCCCCGAGGTGCTCCCCGAGGAGGCCCTGCCGTGGGTGGACCTTGAGCCGTCGGTGGAGCTCGGCAACCCGGTGGCCTCGGTCTACTTCTCCTACCTCGTCGACCGGCCGGACTCGATCCTGGCCGGCCTGCGTGCCGTCGCATACGCCCCGGGCGCGGCCCTGGTGCACTGCGCGGCCGGCAAGGACCGCACCGGAACCTTGGTCGCCCTGGCGCTGACCCTGGCCGGCGTAGAGCGGGAGGCCGTCATCGCCGACTACGCCGCCAGCTCGGAGCGGGTCGAGGGCGTGGTCGCCCGGCTGCTGGCCGCACCCACCTACGCCGAGAACCTCCGTGGCCGGCCGATCGAGTCGCACCTCAGCCGGCCCGAGGCGATGATCACCCTCCTGGACCACATCGAGCAGACCTATGGCAGCGTGGAAGAGATGCTCACCAAGATGGGCTGGACCGAGGAGGACACCGCCCAGCTGCGGGCCAAGCTGCGGGACTGAGCCGGAAGACAGCCCAGTCGAGCGTTCCTGCTTGACACGCCACCCGGAGGCGTACGGAGATAGTCGCTGTGACCACTGGCCTCCCACCGGATCGTCGAGGAACCGAGCGGACGACGGCAGCGGCACCCGGCCAGCGGCTGCTGATGGCTGCGGCCATCGTCGTCGCGACCGCCGCAGGGATCGTGGGGTTCATCATGCTGATCGCCCCAGGGTCGACCGGGAGGTCATTTGCCTGGCCGTTGGGGCCAAGGGCCCCCGCGGCGCTGGTCGGCGGCCTCTATGTGGTGTCCGCACCGGTCTTCGCGTACGCGGGACGACGGTCGGCGATCGAGATCCGCGGACTCGCCGCCGCAGTCCTGGCGTTCACGCTGCCGACCGTGGCCGCGACCTACCTGCATCGTGACATCTTCGACTTCGACCGGCTGTTCGCCATCGCCTGGGTCGTGCTGTTCGTCGCCAGCCCGGTGACCTTCGCGCTCCTGCTCTGGAACGGCCGCCGCGCCCAGCCTCCGCCGGGTGACCCCCGGCTCCATCCGGCCGCACGCGCTGTTCTCGCGGTCCTCGGGGTCGCCTTCGCCGGGCTGGCCGGGTGGTTCTGGGTCGGCACCAGCGGGCCGGTCCCGTTCGAGATGGCGCCCCTCGGCGCCCGTTTCCTGGCCGCCTGGCTCGCCTTCTTCGCCGTCCTGGCCGCATGGCCCGCAGCGCGGACCGCTCGCTCGGAGGCCCGCGTTCCACTCCTGGCGCTGATCGCGTACGGGGTCGGTGGACTGCTTGCGGCGGCGGCGCACCCCGGGGAGCTCGGCCCTGGTGTCGGCGGTTACGTCGGCCGCCCTGGTGGTCGTCGTCGCGGTTCCCGCCCTGGTACTGGTGAAGGGATGGCGACCCGGGCGATCGAGCGGCGGCGTGGAGCCGACCCGCTGACTCAGAGGTCCCAGGTCACCGAGTCCACGGTCGCGGTGGTCAGCCGCAGCTCCACCGGGACCTCGTCACCGATCGCCGGC
>DATHBQ010000326.1:0-4922 GCA_035296105.1 Propionibacteriaceae bacterium
GCACCCGAGGCGTCGGCTATGACGTGCGCAACCTGCGGCACCAGATCGGCCGCGAGATCGGCTCGACCCACTACTGGCCGGTGATCATCGTCGGGATCGGCAACCTGGGCACCGCTCTGGCGAACTACTCCGGCTTCTACAGCCGCGGCTTCCGGGTGGTCGGTCTGATCGACCCCAACCCCGACCTGGTCGGCAAGCAGATCCACGGCCTGGCCATCTCCGACCTCGCCGACCTGGAGGAGATCGTCCGCCGGACCGGCGCGGCCATCGGCGTGATCGCCACCCCGGCCGAGGCGGCCCAGGCCGTGACCGATCGCCTGGTGTATCTGGGCGTCACCAGCATCCTCAACTTTGCACCGACGGTTCTCGTGGTGCCGGAGGGAGTCAACGTCCGTAAGGTCGACCTCGGCCAGGAGCTGCAGATCCTCGCCTACCACGAGCAGCGCAAGAACGAGGACGGTCTGCAGGCGTACGCGGCACGAGAGGGAAGTGTTCGATGAGTGTCCTGGTGGTGAGCGTCTCGCACAAGACGACGTCGGTCGCCCACCTGGCCGATCTCGCCCTGGACGCTCCGGCGGCCGCCAAGCTGGCCGATCAGCTCATGACCAGCGAGCACATCGACGAGGTCGTGGTGCTGGCCACCTGCAACCGCACCGAGATCTACGCCTCGGTCTCGCGCTTCCACGGTGCGCTCGACGACGCCACCGAGGCTCTGGCCGAGCGCGGTGACCTGACCGTGGCCGAGCTGCAGACCCGGTGCGCGGTCTACTTCGACGAGGGCGCCGTCGCCCACACCTTTGCCGTCGCCGCCGGCCTGGACTCCGTGGTCGTGGGCGAGAGTCAGATCCTCGGCCAGGTCAAGAACGCGCTCACCACCGCGCAGTCGCTGGGCACCGTCGGCACCGCCCTGAACGCGCTGTTCCAGCAGGCCCTGCGGGTCGGCAAGCGGGTGCAGGCCGAGACCGGGATCGGCAGCGCGGGACGCTCCCTGGTCAGCGTGGCCTACCGGCTGCTCACCGACGAGCGCGGTCCGCTGGCCGGCCAGCGGGTCCTGGTCGTCGGCGCCGGTGCCATGGCCGGCCTGGCCGCGCGGACCGCCGCCGCGTCCGGGGCCGAGGTGACCTGCGTCAATCGCACCCTGGCCCGCGCCCAGCTGCTCGCCGACGCGGTCGGCGGCCGGGCCGTCCCGCTGACCGAGCTCGGCTCCGCCCTGACCAGAGCCGACGTGCTGGTCACCTGCACCGGTGCCCGCACGTTGACGCTCACGGCCGCCGACCTCGCCGGCACCCCGGTCCGCGGCGTGGTCGACCTGGCCCTGCCTGCGGACGTCAGCGCGGATGTGGCCGAGGCCGGCATCACCCTGGTCAACCTGGACCGGCTCGTCGTCGAGCAGCACGACCCCGCCAGCGCCGTCGAGGTCCAGGCCGCCAGGCAGCTGGTCCAGGCCGAGGTCACCGACTTCCTGGGCGTCCGCCGGGCCGCGCAGGTGGCCCCGACCGTGGTGGCCCTGCGCACCATGGCCTCCGACGTGGTGGCCGCGGAGCTGCGCCGTCTGGAGTCCCGGCTGCCCGGGCTCGACGACCATGAGCGTAGCGAGGTGCAGCGCACCGTCCGCCGGATCGTGGACAAGCTGCTGCACGCGCCGACCGTGCGGGTCCAGGAGCTGTCCAGCGACCCCGAGGCGCCGGACTACGCCGCCGCCCTGCGGGAGCTGTTCGCCCTCGACCCGCAGACCGTGGCCGCGGTGCTGTCCCCGGAAGTCCGCCCGTAGTGGCAGCGGGAGCCGCGCCGCTCCGCCTGGGCGCGCGTACGTCGCCGCTGGCTCGGGCCCAGGTCGAGCTGGTCGGGGCGGCGCTCACCGCGCGGGATGTGCCCTGGACCTTCGTCGGGGTGACCACGCAGGGCGACGTCGACCGCCGCCACCTGGCCGAGATCGGCGGCACCGGGCTCTTCGTGGGCGCCGTCCGGGACGCCCTCCGGAGCGGCTCGATCGATGTCGCGGTGCACTCCTTGAAGGACCTGCCGACCGGCGCCGAGGTCGACCTGGAGGTGACCGCCGTGCCGGCCCGGGAGGACACCCGGGACGTGCTGATCGGTCGTCGGCTGGCCGACCTGACCGACGGCGTACGCATCGGCACCGGCTCGCCCCGGCGGGCCATGCAGCTGCACGACTGGGCGGCGCGCACCGGCACCGCGCTGGAGGTGGTGCCGATCCGGGGCAACGTGGACACCCGGATCGGGCTGGCCGCTCGGGGTGAGCTGGACGCGGTGGTGCTGGCCGCCGCCGGCCTGCGCCGGCTCGGGCGGTTGGACCCCGAGCTTGTCGAAGGGCCTTCGGCGGGCTCCGGCCACATTCCTCTGACGGTCGGCGACCTGCCCGCCGAGATCCTCGACCACGCCCTGATGCTGCCCGCCCCCGGTCAGGGTGCGCTGGCCCTGGAGACGTCCACCGCGCTCGACCGGAATGCCCGGGCGGCGGTGGCCGCCCTCGACGATCCGGTCGCCCACGCCGAGGTCCGGGCGGAGCGGGGCTTCCTGGCCGCACTGGAGGCGGGTTGCACCGCACCGGTGGGATCCCGCGCCGTTGTCAAATCTGTCCGTGGTACAACCGCCGATTTGACTCTGACGGCGGTAATTGGGAGAACGTTACTGAGCAACTTGGCCGAGCCCCTTCCAGCGGACTCCGTCCTCCGATTCGAGGCGCACGACGCCACGTCTGAACCGTGGGACTTCGGGGTATACCACGCGGGTCGGGTCCTCTCCGGGCTGCCCGACCTCCCACGCCCGCGCCGATAAGAAGACTCGGCGGGGGAGCACAACAGAACGCGAGAAGTCAGTGAGTACATCTTCGGCCCGTACCCCTCGGACCCAGACCCCCACGGCTCCCACCGCACCCGCGACCCGGGGGCGGTTGATCTTCGTCGGCACTGGCCCCGGCGACCCCGACTTGCTGACGCTGGGCGCCATCGCGGCCCTGGCCGACGCGAGCGCGGTCATCTTGGACGACGACCGGCAACGGGAGATCCTCTCCCATCCGGCGGTCACGATCGCGGAGGGCGCGGAGGTGACCACCATCGGCCTCAACGAGGCGCGGCGGCCGCTCACTCCTTCCGCCCGGGCCAAGATCGTGCTCAAGCACGCGACGGCCGGAGCCCGCGTCGTCCGGCTGGTCACGGGCGACCCGTTCCTGGACCACGCCATCGCCGACGAGGCCGCGGCCTGCGTACGCGGCGGCATCGACTTCGAGGTGGTGCCCGGCGTCTCCAGCCTGACCGCGGTGCCGGAGTACGCCGGCATCGATCTGATCCACGCCGGCGGGGTGCAGTTCGCATCGGTGACCGACGGCAAGTTCGGCCGGGCCAACACCGTCGACTGGGGCACCGCGTCGACCGTCGTGGTCAGTACCCGGGTGTCTATGATCGGCGGGCTGGTCGACGCTGCCCTCGCCGCCGGCCGGTCCGGCGATGATCACGTGATCGTCACCCTGCATGGCGGCAGCACCGAGCAGATCACCCTGCCGACCACCCTCGACGGCCTGGTCGCCGCGGTGAAGTCGGTCCGCGCGCCGGCCAACGACCCGGTCCACGTGATCATGGGCGCGGCGGCGGAGCAGCGGCACGAGCTGAGCTGGTACGAGACCAAGCCGCTGTTCGGCTGGCGGGTGCTGGTGCCGCGGACCAAGGACCAGGCCGGCCCGATGGTGGCCCGGCTGCGGACCTACGGGGCACACAGCGAGGAGGTTCCGACGATCTCGGTCGAGCCGCCGCGCAGCCCGCTGCAGATGGACAAGGCCATCCGCGGCCTGGTCGAGGGCCGGTACGAGTGGGTGGCCTTCACGTCGGTGAACGCGGTCAAGGCGGTCCGCGAGAAGTTCGAGGAGTACGGGCTGGACGCCCGCGCCTTCTCCGGGCTGAAGGTCGCCGTGGTCGGTGAGGTCACCGCGCAGGCGCTGCAGGCATGGGGGATCGAGCCCGACCTGGTGCCCAGCGGCGAGCAGTCGGCGGCCGGGCTGGCCGCGGAGTTCCCCCCGTACGACGACGTGCTGGACCCGATCAACCGGGTCTTCCTGCCCCGGGCCGACATCGCCACGGAGACCCTCGCCGAGGGCCTGCAGGCGCTCGGCTGGGAGGTGGAGGACGTCACCGCGTACCGGACCGTCCGCGCCACGCCACCACCGGCGCCGGTCCGTGAGGCGATCAAGACCGGCAAGTTCGACGCCGTGGTTTTCACCTCCTCCTCGACGGTGCGCAACCTCGTCGGCATCGCCGGCAAGCCGCACCCGCAGACGATCATCGCGGTGATCGGACCGGCGACGGCGCGGACCTGCGAGGAGCACGGGCTGCGGGTGGACGTGGTGGCGGCCAAGCCGTCGGTGGTCGAGCTGGCCGACGCGCTGGCCAGCTTCGCCGCCGCCCGGCGGGACGCCTTCCTGGCCGATGGGGAGCCGGTGCTGCGACCGTCGCAGAAGAAGCCCACCCCGCGGCGCCGCTGACCCATGCGCCTGAGCCTGTCGAGGGGCCCCGATGCTCGACGAGCGCCTCCCGGTGTGACGGAGAGAACTCCACCAATGGCGACTATTCCGCCTCCGTATCGGCGTGGCAGGGTGAAGACTCCACAGTGGTGGAGTTTTCGCCACTCGACGGAGGAGTGACCGAGCGATGACGGTGCCGACCATCCGACCTCGCCGCCTGCGCACCACACCGGTGATGCGGGCGATGGTGGCCGAGACCACCCTGCAGCCGCGGCAGCTGGTGCTGCCGATGTTCGTGGCCCAGGGCCTGCGGGAGCCGCGGCCGATCAGCTCCATGCCCGGGGTCGTCCAGCACACCCTGGACACGGTGCGCAAGGCGGCGGTCGAGGCGGCCGACGCCGGTCTGGCAGGGGTGATGCTGTTCGGCATCCCGGAGACCAAGGACGCGGTG
>DATHBQ010000327.1:0-1581 GCA_035296105.1 Propionibacteriaceae bacterium
TGCGCAGACCCGGAGCGTGCACCATCACGACCAGGCTGCTGTCGTTCTCCTGCGATGAGTCGGGAACGGGCTCGGGGTGGGTCAGCGGACCGATCACCTCCAGCTCCAGTTCCCCGACGCCCGCCCGCAGCCCGGGGCCCGGGCTGGTCACCGGGATCCGGCGCTGCTGAGCCGCCTCCGCCACGTCCCGTACCTCTGCCGGCGGCGAGGCGACCCCGCTCACCCAGATCTGGCCGACCGTCCGGTGCGCCAGAACTCCGGCGAGCCCGTCGACGTGGTCGGCGTGGAAGTGGGTCAGCACCAACACCGGCACCGAGCGCACGCCCAGCTGGTCCAGACAGCGCCGCATCGGGACGGGATCGGGCCCGGCGTCGACCACGACGGCCGCATCGACGCCCGCCCGCACGACCAGCCCGTCCCCCTGCCCGACGTCACAGGCCACCATCCGCCAACCCGGCGGCGGCCAGCCCGGCGGACCCGGCGGTCCGAGCAGCCCGACCACCAGGGCGGCGGCGAGCGCCAGCGCCCACCACGGCCGGGCCAGCACCCAGCCCATCGCCAGACCGGTGGCCAATGCGCCGGCCGCGAGCCAGCTGAGGGCGGCCGGGGTGGCCGGGACGGGCCAGGCCGATCCGGGTAGCTGCGCTCCGTAGTGGGCGACCCAGATGATCGCCTGAGCGCACCAGGCCGCGCCGAACCCGCAGGCCGCCGCGCCGAGGGCGCTGACCAGGGAGAGGCCGGCGGCGGCGAAGCCGAGCACCGTGGCCGGACCGACGAAGGGTCCGGCCACGGCGTTGGCGAACAGGCCCGACATACTGACCTGGCCGGAGATGGCCGCGACGACGGGCAGCGTCGTCAGATGGGCGGCCAATGGCACCGCCACCGCGTCGGCCACCACCCCTGGCAGCCACCGGGCCAGCCGGCCGGACCAGCTCCGGGCCCAGGCGATGATGCCGGCGCTGGCCAGCACCGACAGCGCGAAGCCGACCGACCGGCTGAGATAGGGGTCGAGCAGCAGCAGGGCCGTCATGGCCACCGCGAGGTTGCGCAGCCCCGCCCGCCGAGCACCGGAGCCCAGTGCGGCCAGGGCGACCAGCCCCATCGCGGCGGCCCGGAGCACGCTGGGTTCGGTCCGGCACAGCGCGACGAAGGCCACCACTCCGAGCAGGCCGAGCACCCGGAGCCACCAGCCGCGGACCCCGGCCCATCGGGCGGTGGGAAGCACGAAGGCCAACAGCAACGTGAGGTTGGCCCCCGACACAGCGGTGAGATGCGCCAGGCCGGTCGCGGCGAACTCCTGCTGCAGCTCGGCTGACAGGCCCGAAGTGTCACCGACGACCAGGGCCGGCACCAGCGCCCGCGGCTCCGGGGCCCGGCCCGCGACAGCGGCCCGCAGCCCACCCCGGACTCGCTCGACCAGCCGCTCCGGCGGCGACGGCCCGCTGGTCAGAGCCGGCTCGCCGCGCACCCGCAGCACCGCCGCGAGATCCGCACCCCGGTCGGGCGCTGCCAGCTCGACGAGAGCCGTCACTTCCGCGCCGACCGGCAACCGCGCCCACGAGGACGCTGCCTCCCCTCCGG